>NZ_DBHKXY010000045.1:0-3225 GCF_057315495.1 Eikenella sp. | reverse complement strand
GCACAAAATATAGGCAGAAACACACGGGCGGCACACGGCGGAAAATTTCGGGCTACCTGAAAACTTGTATGCGGTAATGTGGTTGGAGTGGTTACCTTGATGAGTAAACCCCACTTTGCTAGACTGGCTATCACTAAACCAACTTTAGGCCAGTTGCGCAAATCCCTTGGTAGGGAGTTTGAAGCGTGGCGGCAGGAGCAATTTGGCTATGACTTTTCAAAACTCACCGAATCGGAAGCGCGGTATATCAATAAACAGTTCACCCGTTCAGGTGCTGACACCGTCCGAGATACAATCATTGCGCGAAGACTTGAAGCAATCAGTCATGCAGGCTCGTGAAATTATTGCCGGCATAACGGCAAGGCGTAGCACTGAAGCCAATAAGGCCACTCCGAAATAATGAGATGGCCTTGAGAAGCAGAATGCAATCTCTCTCAAAAACATACGCCCTAAACGGCACGGGTAAAACGCCGTTTCCCCAATCTTGCCGTTGCTGTCTCCCACCCCTGCCGACCGGAAGCAGGAAAGCAATGGCAGCACCTGCTAAAACCAACAAGTGCATAAATGCCGCTATTTTGCGTTTTAACGCGATTTACACCCTTCAGACTATACCCCATCACCAGACAGCACAAACACAATCCTAGAGCATTCTAGGCGCCATGCTGAACGTTTAAAGATATTCCGCAGGCAATAATGGCGGTTTTCTTGCAAGTTTATGGGAAATCCAAGGCGGGGAATTTCAGGGGGCGGCAATAGAGGCCTATCCCTGCCGAGCCGCTTTTGCAAAACACAACCCCATACAATCCCCCAATATGCAAAATTTGCACCTTCGGAATTTCGAGCGGCCTCACGCGCGCGACAGGGAAAAGATTTTGACTTGTGCAAAATGGGGGTATATTTGGGGGTATATTACTAATTGATGAAAATAATATATTTGTAAATCAAAAATATAATTTACTAGTTTTTGTCTCTCCGTCACCACACTCATAAAGCAGCCCAAATTTTTGGGCTGCTTTATCATGTCAGGCAATTCCTACAGCGTGGCGATGTCGATAACGAAGCGGTATTTGACGTCGCTTTTCAGCATCCGCTCGTAGGCGGCGTTGATGTCGGCCATGTTGATCATTTCCACGTCGGCGGTGATGTTGTGCTCACCGCAGAAATCCAGCAGTTCTTGCGTTTCTTTGATGCCGCCGATGAGGGATCCGGCGACCGTGCGGCGGCCAAGGATCATCGGCACGGTATTCAGCGGCGGGGTGACTTCGCCCAGCAGGCCGACGTACACCAGCGTGCCGTCGAGTTTCAGCGTCGGGATGTAGGGGTTGACGTCGTGCGCATAAGGTACGGTATCGATGATGAGTTCAAACTGGTTCGCCACGCTTTGCATCTGCGCGGCATCGGTGGAAATCACCACGTTGTGCGCGCCGAGGCGTTTGGCGTCTGCCGTTTTACCGGGGCTGCGCGAGAAGAGGGTGACTTCTGCGCCGAGGGCGTGAGCGAGTTTTATCGCCATATGGCCGAGGCCGCCGAGACCGATGACCGCGACTTTGCTGCCTTTGCCGATGTTCCAGTGGCGCAGTGGCGACCAGGTGGTGATGCCAGCGCAGAGGATGGGCGGCACGGCTTTGGTGTCGAGGTTTCCCGGCACTTTCAGCACGAAGGCGTCGCTGACGGTGATGGTTTTGGCATAGCCGCCGTAGGTGGGCTGGCTGTCGTGTTTGTCGATGCTGCTGTAGGTCGCAACGAAGCCGTTTTCGCAGTATTGCTCGAGATCGTGTTTGCAGGGTTCGCAGTGGCGGCAGCTATCGACGAGGCAGCCGACACCGACGAGGTCGCCAGCCTTGAACTTGCTGACCTTCGCGCCGACGCTGCGCACGCGGCTAACGATTTCATGTCCCGGCACTACGGGGTATATCGTGCCACCCCAGTCGTTGCGGGCGGTGTGCAGGTCACTGTGGCAGACGCCGGTGTAGAGGATGTCGATAACGACGTCATCGGCGCGCGGCGTGCGGTATTCGAAGGTGAAGGGGGTAAGCGGGCTGGTGGCGGATTGGGCGGCGTAGGCTTTGACGGTTTCGGTCATGGCTTGGGGCTCCTATTGAAGTGGGTAAAAGAGGAGCTATTGGCCAGAAAGTTCTGATCCCAATTAGAAACGTAAACTCGGCTTTGAAAAGCTGCAATCTGCAGAGGAGATGGGCTTTAGATTGCTGGGAACCCAATTCTCGCAAGCCAAGGCTTATAGCGGATTTAGCATTCCGTATTATCCATTTATCCTAATCCCAAGACAATTGAGATAATATGTTACTTTCAGGTGCTCTGAATAACCCTGCCATATGCTCATCGTCCCGAACACGTCCGGCTGGGTTTCATCCATGTTCTCGTACTAAAAAATTGAAAAAAAGGCTATCCGGCAATGCTCCGGATAGCCTTTTTACCATTTTCAGGTAGCCTCTTAGCCTTTCAAACGGGCGTGTAAATCCTGCACGCTATACACGCCGAGGAGGTTGAAGCTTTTCATCCCTTCGCTCATGGCTTCGCCGCCGGCCACGGTGGTGTATTGCGGCACGCGCTGGTTAAGGGCGCTGCGGCGGATGCTGTGGCTGTCGGCCACGGACTGCGGGCTGCTGGCCACGGTGTTCACTACCAGCGCGATTTCGCCGTTTTTAATCGCGTCCACAATGTGCGGGCGGCCTTCGGGCACTTTGTTGACCGCCTGCACCACCACGCCGTGCTCTTTCAGGTAGCCTGCCGTGCCGCGTGTGGCGCAAACGCCGTAGCCCAGTGCTTGGAAGTTTTGCGCGGTTTTCACGATAAGCGGCTTGTCTTCTTCGCGCACGGAAAGGAAGATTTTGCCGGTGGCGGGCATGCGTTCGCCTGCGCCGAGCTGGGCTTTGAGGTAGGCTTCGCCGAAGCTTGCGCCCACGCCCATCACTTCGCCGGTGGAGCGCATTTCGGGGCCGAGAATGGTGTCCACGCCGGGGAATTTGATGAAGGGGAACACGGCTTCTTTAACGGCATAGAAATCGGGGACGACTTCTTTTTCCACGCCTTGCTCTTGCAGGGAAATGCCTGCCATGCAGCGCGCGCCGACTTTGGCGAGCGGCACGCCTGTGGCTTTGGAGACGAAGGGAACGGTACGGCTGGCGCGCGGGTTCACTTCCAACACGAACACCACGCCGTCTTGTACGGCAAACTGTACGTTCATCAAGCCGACCACGCCCAGTG
>NZ_DBHKXY010000044.1:6001-31358 GCF_057315495.1 Eikenella sp. | reverse complement strand
TTGTTACTTACTGGCAAGGTTCTCTGAAATAGCACCTTTTTTGTTACTTATGCCCATAATGGCGGATTTTCTTTTTCGCAATAATCGGCAATTAATTTCGCATCTTGTTTGTCGGTTTTTGTTCGTCTTAATCTGTATTCTGCGTATAGCTTGATAGAAAGCGGATTGATTACACTGATTTTGATTCCTGAGTCATGCAATGCGCTGGCAAGCGGAAAGTAATAAACGCCGGTGTATTCGCAGCAAGCATGAATCTCTTTACTTTGTTGCTGATAGTTTTTTATGCGCTCAATCAATTTTTCTATTCCTGCTTGATTGTTCATGACCCGAATAAAATCATCTTGACCATTGAAATATGCATCTATAGTCAATTTAGATATATCTAATCCAAGTACGATTTTTTGCATGATGCAATCCTTATATTGTGTCTGTGGACAAAGATACCGTATTGATTTTTGGCATAAGTAAAGCCACACCCGCCAATCTTTCCCTTTGTTTTCTAACAAGGCTAAATGTAGGCATGATGCGGCTTTATGGTTTAAGCAAGTTTTAAGCCGTTTAGAATATCTATTCTATGTTGCTTTATTTCTGGCGGAAGATGCTGCCGAGCTTGGCTACTGAATTGAACGATACTAGAAAGGCCACTGCACCCAGTATCCAGTTTAGAGCTACCCCTAGGCCGCCAATGTACATAATCTGAACGGCGGAAAGTGGAGCAGCGGATAGCTGGCTAGTCAGGGCGTTAATCATTTGAGTTTGGAGCAGGTTTAGGCCGGTATAAGAAATGGCGGATATACCTAAGGCCATGATGATTTTGCCCGCTAAGGTGGTTAGAACTGCGGTAAACATTCCAGCAAGGGTTTTGCCCATCTTTGGTTCCTTTCGTTTCTTCAGGTAGCCTAACGGCGGTTAAGGGCGCTAAACACCATCAAAAATGCGGCAGTCATGGCCATCATGATAATAAACGGGCGTGCTTTGCGGGCTGTGTCGCACATTGGTTCGTAACTCATTCTTTGCTGCGTTCCCGCTATGCTGAAAGAGGTGGGAGCGGGACAGGCTGCATCTGTATTAAAGATATGCAGCGGAGATAGGGCGATATTGATGTTTTGCTGTGGTAATACTAAATCCTGATAGTCGGTATTGCCCATAGGCGCACACATCAAGCTATTCGGGTTTTGCGCACAAATATCGGGCTTTTCTGATGTACTGCCTTCTTTTTGCGGGCGGGTATCCTGCTGGCCTTGTTGATGCTGTGCAGCCACTTCGGCACGGGTAGGAGCTTGGCTGCTGTTGGCAACCAAATCGGGGCGCTGGATTGTGTTTTGTGTAATGCTGCCGTTATTGTTCACAATGAATTGTGTTTGTTGGGCTTGGTTTGAACCCTCTGGAGTAAAAGGCTGGGTCAGGAAAGTATTATCGGCAGGACTGCCCGTTACCATGCTTTGAGTATTGCCGGGGCCAATCACACCGGCGCCCCAAAGGGCATTAATTAATTCTGTGTGATTTCGGTTGTTATCATTCAGCATCTGTTCAAGCAGGCGGGCTACTTCGGCTTCCCTTGGTACAAGTTCAGATAACTGAGGCAAATTTCTCAAGTTGTAATCTCGTATATCTTGGGCAGTTGCAAACTTTGCCCGCAATTGCACCCAATTAAAATTGTTAATTGGCAGCTGGGGCATAATTTCCACCGCACCTATACGAATAGGCCAGCTTTGTTCTATGTTCTTGCTTTGAAGAACAACACCTGTCTGCCAGCGCTTTTGCCGAAAATCTGCTTTACTTACTAAAACTTGCCTGCTTAATCGAGGAATCCCCTCGCCAAACTCGTTAATCGTAAGTAAAACGTAATCCGAATAATTAGCAGGGTTAATCTGCTCAGGATGGGGGACGGCTTGATATTGGCTAAATTGCTGTTGTGCCTGTTGCAATGCTTGCTGTTGTAATTGCTGATTCATCTGCTGCATATCGGGATTGCCGTAAAGACTATCACGCACGTTTCCGCCAAAGCCTGTCCAGTCAAACAGCCTTGCGGTGGCATCTGCAACCATGCCCCAATCGCCATTCTCAAAACCGCGGCTGTACATTTCAGAAACGCCTTGGGCTTTGAGGTTGGTTAGATGTTGGTTGGCGATTTGCAGAACATAGATAGAGCCTAGGCCTTGGGCTATCCTAGAATTAGCAGGCATGGCGGTTTGTGTTTGGATCTGGCCGCGGGCGACGTTGCCGTAATTGTCGTAAAGATTGACGGGGTTGGTTTTGGTGCCAACTAGGCCACCGGCGCCGCGATTGACATTCTGGAATCTATCAACCCTAGCCACACCAGAATTCATATCATAAGACCAATTACCATTAACAGAGTTATACCCTGTCAATAACTGACCATTTGGCGCAGCAGCTAAACGCTGCATAGAAGGTACATTTTGCGGTGGATAGGCTGGCACATCTGCCCATACCGGCACCGCTACACTCAGCAGAGAAAATAAACTAACCCACCTCCACTTGAAGCCTGTCATAACTCTTTTGTAACCGTTCCAAAGCATCATTAAAACTCTCATCAAATAAATGCCGGTTAGCGCGCAATACAGCCAACTGCGCCGGACTCATCATTACGCCCAAATATACCGGTTTAGAAAAATCTGGCTGCCCATTCGGTACCAAACTGTTATACCCATTCACGACAAAAGTCAGATAATTATTAAAATTCGTTGCATAACTGCCGCCATCAGGCTGCATCAAAAAACATTGATTCCAATCCATTTCAAGCCCCCTTATTCCGCATAATTAGCCATATAAAAACCATAGGCCAAAGCCGCCAAGAACAGAACTAACAAGACCCAAGCGAGCTTGTCACCAAAACCACTTGTCATCTTCTTACCGCTGGCAATATAAGAAAGAGCTAATAAAATCAATAAAGCCCAAATCATTTTACTGCAACCTTTCATTACAAAATTAAACGAAAGGCCAGCTTAACCAATCCGGGCAGGTTTGGCTACCTTTTCAGGTAGCCTCATGCCATTTGCAGCACCCCTGCCGCGCTATCGCTTGGCGGATACCTGCCGAAATCGACTGCAAGCAGTCAATTCCGCCAGGCATCTAATCCAAACACACAAAGGAAACCATTAAAAATCCCTGTAATAACCGTCTAAAACCCTTACCCCCAACAAAGCCCCTTGTGATTCCGCCAGTTTCCTAGATAACTCATAATCTAAAAAAGTCATTGATATAGGCGAATGCCTATCCTCACTCAAATACAAAATAACCGAATAATAGCCATTAACCATTTCAATCCTTATAAACGGATATTCACATTTCATCTTGTCATCCTTCCTAAAACCTATTGCCCCATAGTCCCCCTAATTTCCGCATGTGCCATGGTAGCCTTAGCAGGACTATCCAAGCTCAGGACACTTGCCCCGCTGCCGCCGCCATAACTGCCCTGCGGTGCGTTGTCAGCGGTTTCCTGCCGTGCCTTATAGGGGTTGTATATGCCGTTTTTAACGTAGTTTTGACATTGCTTGGCAGGCAGATCTAAGGGTGTGGCCTGTTCTGTGTAACAAGTGCAGCTTGTATCGGTTTGCACACAGGCAACAGGGTAGGGCATGGTTTGGATATTGCGGTTATGGTTGTTATAGATGGGAGCAGTCCAAGGCTGGCCATCTATGGCAGGCTGCCAATCTTCAGGCTTCAGGTTGTTATCAGACGGTTGCTGATTGGCCGCTGATTGATCGGCATAGCTGCCGGCCGGCTGATACTGGCCGCCTTGCTGTTGCTGGTAATTTTGCGGCTGCTGTTGATATTGTTGGGCTTGTTGCTGTTGGGCTTGTTCTGGATGAATTTTGCGCTGATAGCTTGCCCAAACGTAGGACATGAGATAGCCGACTATGACAATCACAACGGGGATGGTGTAGATCCACGCGCTAACCGAGCCTTTAAGCTTGGTGTGTTCACTGGCTGATTTGTACATACCGAATACGCTTTTTTTCGGCATGAATATGCTGTTTTTGGCTTCGGCCACATCTGCCCGGGCTTCCGGGTTAGCGCAACGCTGCCAGTAGGAAACACGGCGCAGGCCGAGCATGGTGCGGCTGATGTTGCGATGTTCCCCGATCAGGCTTCTTAGATGGACGTCAATCAACCGCGGATGCTGCGTGAGTACAAAGATATCAATACCCTTATGGCGATGCGTTTCAAGAGCCTGTACATAGTCGGGTACTTTCGCCCCCGCGGGGCGCGGACGAAAGACCCGCTGTGCTTCATCAATAACGAGTATCGAACCATCCGGCGCCCATTGGTGCCATGTTTCCATACTTTCGCCTTCGGGTACTTCTTCATGTTTAACCTGTAATTCCGGAATGCCGTCAACATAGACCGGCCTATTCTGCAAATCTTTGCGATTGAGCAGCATATAGACCATGAGGGAGGTTTTGCCCATGCCGGGCAGACCTGTAATCAGTGAAATCATTGTTGTTTACCTTTGAGTTTAAACACTGGCCGCAGTTTTACAAAAACATGATGATGGCGGGAATAACCACGGCAAAACCGGCTAGAAAGTAGATTTCAGGTGGCATTATTGGTTTTCCTGTTGCAATTCCTGTTTGATTCGTACCACACGCTCATCCAACGCACCGGAGTTAGCCTCAGCCTCCCAATCATCTGATTCGGCAACAGCTATTTCTAAAGCTTCATCATCTAGCGACATATCGTGTTCCGGCGGCTCATCATCAGATTCAGAAGGTTCATACTCTTCAGCCAACCTATCCGCTTCCTCTAATTCCGCAATACGGCTATAAAACTCATCCGAACCGTATTCATGACCTTCTTGCAAAGCGGCACTGGCATTGATTTCCCACCGCTCATTTTCTAAATCGTATTGCAAACCCGGATCTTCTTCAGGGCTATCCGGCATATTGTCGGGCGGTTCTTCTCCGTCAAAACCTTCATATTCAGCTAATGGCTCACTACTTGGAATATATGTTTCTTGTTCTTCTTCACTCATTGGATCTTGATCCAAGTTTTCCAATCCGTTTTCATTGAGTGCATTTGCTTCTTTAAATTCGCGGCGGCTTTTTCTAAAGCCAAGAGCATCCATAATGGCGCTTCTAAACAAACGAAGAGCGGCATAGAAAGCCAGCCCAATCAATGCCCATTGAACCACTTGGGCACCGATCAAATACATATCGGTTTGAATGGGTGCGGTATGTTGCTGAACACTGGTAGAAACAGCTTTAGCGGGATAGCCCCCGCCCTTAACCATTTCAATGCCTTTTTTCGGTGGCTGAATTTTGTTCAGATCGCTCATTTTTCGGGATTTTCATTGGTTTGCCGGAATACGCGGATTGTCCAACGGACAACGAAGGCGAAAGCGGCAACTGATATGGCGACTGAAGCGACTAGGGCGCCATCTGTAATGTAGGCGGCCGGATCGCACGGCGGGAAAGTGAGCTTGACTTCCTGCGAGCCGTAATACCACTTGCCGTTTTGATAGACGGGAGTTTTTAGGCTCCCATCTGCGGTAATGGCGGGCACCACTTGGGACATTTTGTAATCGGACGCTTCCTGCACAGAGCCGAAGCATTGACCTCCTGCCAAATAGCCTTCCATGATGCCTGCCCTTACTCTTTACACCGCGCGTTTGATCAAACGGATACCGGCGATGAAGGCGATACCGATCAGGCCGAGACCTACGGCAATACCGCCAACAGAAGCCAGGTCAGCTTTGAAATCGCCAGTAGCGGCGGTTACTGCATCGGCTACCGCACCAGCAGAAGCGTTAGTAGCGATGAAGGCGGAGGCCATAACGGCCAGGGCTGTTGCTTTATGTTTCAACATGATGTTTTCCTTTAAAACAAGTTTTTGTAATCGGGCATTGACTTGATTAACGCCGCCCGGATAGCGTTAATTTCTTAAAAACAGTCAGAACGGGATAAATTCGGCATCTTCGTCAAATACGCCATCCGGATACTCTTCCTGAAGCTCTTCCCAAGTATGGAAATCATCTACCATTTCAGCATCGTCGATTTCTCCGACGGCTTCTTCAAATTCTTCATAACTATAAAATGGCATTTTTACTCCTCTCGAAAAATTAATGGATCGTGAAAGATTTTTCAGTTACTTACCGGATAACGTTAATGCTTCAAAACAAAACAAAGAAGCAGTAATGCTAATATCATCCCTATGTTTTGAATCAGCATATCGACTAATTCTTGCTGTTTGACCAGCGGAACGATTATGTTTGCAATACCGGTTAACATTTCTGCTTCCAAAAAAATTGGTGGGCGGCTTCTCAAAGGTTTAATGTCGCTGGCCGCCCGGCAACGACAGAAAGCCCCTTAAGTTATTTAATAAATTACAGGCTCATATAGAGAATAAATGGCGATAGTTCTTAAACTGCTATCTATATTTCTTGCATGTTCTAAAGCAATATTTAGATTTTTAAATCTAAAGGCTTCATCTAATTTGCGGACGTATTCTATACCGCCTAAACCATCATCCCCTATAAACGCGCCTTCCGTTAATTCCTGAATAACGAATACGACTTTCATAAATCCCCATATTTGATACTATCTTTAGGATCTTGGCGAGCTTTTACTTTCAAGTTTTTCAGGTTTAATTGTGGCTTGCCTGATTTAAGTTCTATTTCCAATTCAAGTTCACAATCGACAGGAAATTTATATTCACGCAAACCTAAATAATTGCTACTTTTTCCGTAATTAAGTTCGGTTACGTTTAAGCCGCATTCGTTTTCGGCTTCGCTTGGCACGTCCATCAATACACGGACTTTGCAGGTATCAAATTCACGGCCTTCAATCGTGCCTTTGAATTGTTTTGCGCCAATGAGGGTTGCTTTTTGTACAAACATGGTTACTACTCCTTTTAAATAATCGTCTGATGTGCCGGATAGGGCATCTAGCCGCTATATCCGCAGACGGGGTTAAGAAACTTTTCAGAAATACAATCAATTTTTAAAAGCTGGGCAAAGTGCTGCCCGGGATGAACGCTTTTTGGAACGCCAGCTTCAGGATCAAATAAGCGCATAATCTCTTCCGTGGACTTACCGAGTTCAAGCAGCATATTGACGGCACGGCTTCCCTGCATACGCAAATATTTAATACTATGCTCAATCCCTGCCTGAACCATGCGTTGTTTGATGGCGATTTTCTTGGGCTGGGATTGGGCGAATACGCCGTTTTCACCAAATAGACGATTTAATTCGGGATATTGTGCAGATAGGTAATCGCCCGGATGAATGACAACATCTAGCGGAATAACTAAATCATTGCTTCTTAATTCGAGTTCACAACGAACCCAAGGGCTTTCGCTATCGCCTAGCTGTTTGCCTTTTTCATAAAAGCGGAGCATGCGGGAAGATAGGCGAGTACCGACATAAAGCGTTCTGCCGTGTTTAGTTTCGTTGTACCAATCATCGCCTTCTAGTCTTAATTTCGGCTTAGTAATGGAATTAGTAAAAGCGCTATTTTTATAAGCGGTCAAAGCATCATTAACGCTGTATTCACCGCTTAGGAAATCATGGGCTAAATCAACGCGAGTAAAGCGAAAGCCTTGAACTTCCTTCATTTGCGTACAGTTATACAAACGCCGTTCCCAGCCGTCTTTTGCTGCATTTAGACCAGTCGCCGTTAGTTCTACGCATAAACTGGATTGATTAGACGGGTTAATACCGCCACCAATGCACAAAACACCATAACTAATTTCATGATTGCCGATGTTGTAACTGCTACTATAAAAATTAGCTGACTTTTCACGATCATGGGACACGCCGAAACCAAAGATTTCATGAAGGAATAGAGACATGCGGGCTACGATTTCTTCTTGCTCGTTGGTTTGGGCGTCAAATAATCTGTTTAAGGTTTCTTTTTCGAGAACAAACGTTAATTGATCGATAAAGGCAAAATGGCCGTTAATGCCACGCCTAAAGATTTCTTCAACGGCTTTGCCTTTGCGAATTACGATGCGGCGATATTTTTCACTCACTGCCCGCTGTTTTTGTAACTCACCCCCTGTTAGCGTGGGGGGGGCTAATCGAGCAGCTTTAATATCTACGCCCCAACGCTCTTTCATGCGCTGCTCGAACGCTGCATAAGCCGCGGAGCGTTCGGCGTCGCGCTGGCGCGCTGCCGCCAACCGCTCCGCAGCCTGCCGCCGCTCACCTTGGCCGCTGACTTGATCTAGTCTGTTCTCGATGCGCTCCATTTCAAGCAGCCTTTTCTAAGGGTGGAAGGATTTGTTCAAATTCAGATTGGGAAACGTTGCGAAAGAATGGAACTTCAAGTTCCACGGAATCAAAAATAAATTGTCCGTAAATATCTAAAAGCTTTTGCAGGCGATCTGCCGGCTCATCTTGATTGATAATTTCGGCAAAGAGGATATAACTCCGATCAGGCGTTATATTTAAAGAAACCGTAAGTTCACAGAACAAGCCTTCTTCCGGACGGCCTATGCTTGCGGTAATATTTGGATAGGTAGGAAGTTGATAAGACATGAAAAAAGCCCCTTTGAATTAGCTTAATCAAAGAGAGCTAGTCCAGCCTTACAATGTAGATAATGCCTGTTTGGCAAAGATACCGTCAGGACTAGCCCCCGACGGCGCGAAATATATAAGGCTACCTGAAAAGTGAGGCTCCGGTGAAGTAGAAATACAGTGCAGCAGTGTTTCTGGTCAGCTGATAGTTTTCAGGTGGCTTGATTGAATGCTGATGTGTGGCTTGTTGTTAGGGAAAGAGAGATAAACTGTGGAAGAAATTGATCTGCTTTTTTTTAGAATGAAACGGCTTATGAATATCAATGAACCGTTTGAAGATCGGCATCGTTACCTATTGGATCGTCTCAGTCATGTCGGTGCGCCGTTTGGATTAAAAGGTGTGGATTTAAGCAGCTTAAAAATGCCACATCGCGAACAGCAAAAGCCATATGTTAAATATAAACATCCTGATACGCCGCGTGTGTCTCAATGGTATGAGTATGAAAGACGTGTTGATTACGGAAGACCAGAACTTGATGAATGTTATTTCAGCGGGATAGACAAAATATGGTATGAGTTCAAGCCTGGCTATAAAAAGGTAAATTTTCATGATGTGGCTTATAGCCACTTCCCGCAAGTGATTGAAATTTTCGAGCCACGAGCAGCTGAAAATTTTATGCTGGTTACGCTATTTATTATGAGTATGGTTATCGACCGGGCGAATCACCGACCTGTGATTCTATTGGCCGTATGATTTCCATCGTTCCCGCCTACAACGATTTAAGGGCCCGCGGCATCACCCCTAACGGCCGCAACAATATCTACACCCTCAGCCCCGCCTGTTATTGGGATAAGGACCTGTGCCAAACCGCCTTGGGCTACGGCCGCGACGAAGTCATCTGCCGCCTTGCAGGGAAAGTGCCCGATGTGCGCCCGCTGGCTGATGGGGTGTACATCATCTTCAACGACAACCACTTGCTCTCCTTCGATGACTTCCTCGCCATCCAGCACACTTTCAAGCCGATACTCGGTTTGCAATAGGTAGGACTGATGAAAAGGCTACCTGAAAATTTCAGGTAGCCTTTTTAATGCCGCAAGAGTCTAGTGCAATGCTTGCCACACTTTCAGTGCATCAGCGGTGGCTTTCACGTCGTGAACGCGCAGGATGGCGGCACCGCGTTCGGCGGCATAGAGGGCAGCGGCTACGCTGCCGTGGATGCGTTGTGCTGGGTCGGTCTCGCCGGTGATTTCGCCGATCATGCGTTTACGCGATACGCCGATGAGCAGGGGAAGGCTGGTTTGTGCCTGCAGATCGGGCAGGTGGCGCATGAGTTGGATATTGTGTTGGAGGTTTTTGCCGAAGCCGATGCCGGGGTCGAGTACGATGCGTTCGGAGCGGATGCCGGCGGCTTGGCAGGCTTGGGCACGGGTTTTCAGGTAGCCTGCCACTTCGCTTACCACATCTTGGTATTGCGGGTTGTTTTGCATGGTTTTGGGCAGGCCTTGCATGTGCATTAGGCAGATGCCGGTGTCGGGGTGGGCGGCGAGCAATTCGATGGCGCCGCTGTCTTCCAAGGCAGATACGTCGTTGATGATGTCGGCTAGGCCATTACCGAGCAGGCGTTGCATGATGTCGGTGCGGCGGGTATCCACGCTGAGGGGGACGTCCCATTTGATGATTTCGCTCACGATGGGTTGCAGCCGTGCCCATTCTTCTTCGGGGGAGACGTGGGCGGCACCGGGGCGGGTGGATTCGCCGCCGATATCGAGAATGTGAGCGCCTTCGGCCAGAAGGCGTTCGGCATGGGCGAGGGCGGCGCTGCTGCTGCGGGAGTAGGTGCCGCCGTCGGAGAAGGAATCTGGGGTAAGGTTGATGATGCCCATGATTTTGGGCGTAGATAAGTCGATGCTAAAACGTCCAGCTTGCCAGATGGGTTGTGTCATGTGAGGCTACCTGAAAAAGAGGGAAAACGGGATTATAAGCCTACGTTGTGTAAAGGTCTTCTTTGCTGTGCTGGTAGTGGAAATAGAGTGGGTGCGGTACGTTTGAAACAAAAATAGCTGAAAAAATAGCGTTATGTAGTGAAAAGGATTGGCTGATTTGGTAATGCTTTGTTGTGTATAATTTTTTGATTTTTATTGGTTATTTCCCCGTTGAGAAGAATATCGTGGCGCTTGAATGTATGTGCTTGAGGCTGCTATGTATTAAATACATACAATTATGCCGGTGTTAATATTTACTTTGAAATGCAAAAGGCATATACTGCGATTCAGTGTTGAACATGGCAGAAAAGCTTTTCCAGCCAGCTGCCTAGTTTGGCTCACTAACAGAAGTAGGTGATATTTTTGGGATAATAAAGCCTGCCAAACCTTCCTGAGTTACAAAATAGAGAGTATGAATTGGTTTCGGGAAGTATAAACTGTTTGTTTTTATTTTGTTTTTGTGGAGATCTTGTAGAAAATGAATTACGATAAAACCGTAGCGGAAATGCTGAACGTGGATGGCGCCCTGGCTGCCGCAGTAGTGGATTACTCCAGCGGCATGTTGTTGGCCGGTGGTGGCAGCCCTTCCATTGATTTGGAAATTGCCGCCGCAGGCAACACTGAGGTGATGCGTGCCAAAAACAAAACCATGCAGATGCTTGGCTTGAAAGATGAAATCGAAGACATCTTGATGACTTTGGGCACTCAATATCACCTGTTGCGTCCGCTGCCCCGTCATGACGGTCTGTTCCTGTACTCTGTGCTGGATAGAAGCAAAGCCAACTTGGCTTTGGCTCGCCGTTCTCTGGTTAACGCCGAACGCAACATGGGCTAATTGCCATATTCGAAACCGGCTGTCTATAACCAGACAGCCGGTTTTTATTGTTTGCTACACCGGATATGTTGCGGGAAAAATACCACAATCCGCCCGCCTTTTCTGCTGCGCACTTGCCGTAGCCCATATATGGCCGCTACTATGCGCGGGTTTTCATTATTTATTCACCACTGCAAAGAAAGGAGCTGGCTATGCCGTACACTTCAATCCTCCGTTCAATCCTTTGCAGCTCAGAAGCCTAAGGCCATTCCCTTTTTCTGTGCCGCCCGCTTCGGGCTGCTTTCTCCCTAATTTTGCAAACTGCATTTGATGCGCTGCTTTGCCGCGCCTGCCGTTTGCATTCTGCGGATAAACTTGTCTGTTGTTTCAAGCTATTGCCACCGTATTTACGTGTGCTTGGCAGAGCTGTGCGCAAACGGATTTATCCGCCGCAAGAAAGTACATTATGGGCACACAAAATCCCAAAATCATTTCTGAAAACATTGTTTTAATAGCCGATTCAAATACCTGGATTGAAGGCAACGCCATCCAACAACTCCAAACCACTGCCCGCCTGCCGCAGATGCGCCGAGTGGCCGGCATGCCCGATTTACACGCCGGGCGCGGTTATCCCATCGGCGCGGCATTTTTCAGCTTTGGCCATTTTTATCCCGCGCTCATCGGCAACGATATCGGCTGCGGCATGGCGCTGTGGCAAACCGATTTGGCCGCACACAAAGCCAAACCCGCCAAGCTGGCCAAACAGCTCGGCAGCATCGATGCGCCGCTGGATGAAAGCTGGCAGGCGCGGATTAACGAAATCTTGCCGCAGCATCCTTTTCAGGTAGCCTTAGGCAGCATTGGCGGTGGTAACCACTTTGCCGAATTGCAAACTGTGGATACCGTTTACCGCCCCGAAAGGCTACCTGAAAACTTCGATACCGACTGCCTGCAACTGCTCGTGCACAGCGGCTCGCGCGGGCTTGGCCAGCAGATTTTGCGCCGCCATGTGGAGACGCACGGCCATCAAGGGCTACCTGAAAACAGCCCCGAAGCCGCCGCCTACCTGGCCGAACACGACGATGCGCTGGCTTTTGCCCGTGCCAACCGGCTGCTGATTGCCGGGCGCATGCTGGAGCGTTGGCATACCGAAGGCCGCTGCCTGCTTGATGTGCACCACAACTTCCTGCAACAGGCCGAAATCGGCGGAGAAACCGGCTGGCTGCACCGCAAAGGCGCCACGCCATCCGACTGCGGCCTGGTGCTGATTCCCGGCTCGCGCGGCGACTACAGCTATTTAGTCGAACCGGCCGCCGATTGCAATATCACCCTCAATTCGCTCGCCCACGGTGCAGGCCGCAAATGGCAGCGCGGCGAATGCAAAGGCCGCCTGTCGCACAAATACAGTGCCGACAGCCTGCGTCGCACCGCTTTCGGCAGCATCGTGGTGTGTGCCGACAAAGCTTTGGTGTACGAAGAAGCCCCGCAGGCTTATAAAAACATCGACAGCATCATCGAAGCCATGCGGCAGGCCGGCTTGATTGAGCCGATCGCTCGCCTCAAACCGGTGCTTACTTATAAAACCAGCGGTGGCTGTGGGGAGTGAGGCTATGAAAATCATCAGTAAATTTAAAGATTTTTATGATCACAAAGTGGCCAAATACGGTATCGATCCCGTGCTGGTGTTCGATCGCCGCCAGCCGCTAGATGCTGAAATTCTGCGCAGCCTACCTAAGCCGCCTGTCGAATGGCAGCAGGAATTTGGCAGTTGTGCCGTGATATCCGAGCTGTATATCGGCAACCTGCGCGTGTTTCTGTTTGCTGCTGAGAAGCGGATGTACAGCTCATACGACATCGATATCGTGTATCTGCAACACCGCCGCCACCGCTTTTCCCTGAGTATGGTGCGCTTTCTCGACGGCTGCGAATATTGCCTGCCGCAATGCTATAACTACTATTGGCCGGGGTATCGCCACTACCAAACGCCCGACTTCAGCCCCCGCCGCTGCTGCTCGCCTATTATGCCGACCCAAACCGACCCACCCGGCTCGACAGCCGCCAAAGTTTTGCCGAAAACCCGCAGCTCTCCGGCCTCGGCGTGTATATCGACCCCGATATCGTGTGGCAGCACCTCTGTGAATACCTCTCGCAGCTCAAAAGCGAGGCCGAAACCAGCCCGCTCGTGTCCGATCAAGACAAAATCGGCAACAAAGGCTTCGATGCCAAGTATTCGTTCCGGCCGAAAATGAAAAGGAAATAACCCATGATTTATCTGCAAATTTCCACCGCCCAAGGCCCGGCCGAATGCCAGATGTTTGCCCGTTTTGCTCTGCAAAAAATCCTGTGCGAGGCCGAAGCGGCAGGCGCGCAGGCCGAAATATTGGAACAAACCCCGAGCAAACATGGCATCCTCTCTGCCGTGCTCAAACTCTCCGGCAGCCGTGCCGAAAGCCTGGCCGCAAGCTGGCAGGGCACGCTGCAATGGATCTGCCCCAGCCCGCTGCGGCCGCAACACCCGCGCAAAAACTGGTATATCGGCGTATTCAGGCTACCTGAAATTCCCGCGCTGCCGGAAAGCGAAGGCATCGAATTCCAAACCTGCCGTGCCGGCGGCAAAGGCGGGCAGCACGTGAACAAAACCGAATCCGCCGTGCGCGCCGTCCATCTCGCCAGCGGCATCGCCGTGCGCGTTGAGGGTGAGCGCAGCCAGCACGCCAATAAAAAACGTGCGTTGGAACTACTCGCGTTCAAGCTGGCCGAACACCACCAAACCGCCCTGCGACAGCATGCCGCCGATGCGCACAAATCGCTCTACCAAGTGGAGCGCGGCAATCCGCGGAGAGTGTTTAAGGGGGAAGGTTTCCGTGAGCAAGGGTGATGGCTATGGCGGCTAGAGTGGATTTGCTTTGAATCCGGGCAATGTGGCGAGCCGTGCATGGATCGGGCAGTGCGGTCAAGCGAACCAACAGCTCTGGTTTAAAATAAATTCATGCTAAAAGGCTACCTGAAACTTTCAGGTAGCCTTTTTCGGTGAGCTGAACCATCATGCGGCAAGTGCCACGCCGTTGCTGGTATTGGCTTGTTCTTATCAGTTTTCAGGTAGCATGTAGACAGCTCTATCCGATGGGAAGCGTATCGGCTGATTGGTTGGAGCTTATCCAACTTGCCGCTGCCATCTGCAAACGCGGTATCATTCCTATTATTTTCAGGTAGTCTTCCATACAAGCCACTCAGGCTACCTGAAAACCCATCCGGAGATTCATCATGGCCAGCCGTACCGACCGCTTGCTCAAACTCTTGCAGCTGCTGCGTGCCAGCCGCCATCCGAAAAGTGCGCGGCTGTTGGCGCAGGAGTTGGGCATCAGCGTGCGCTCGGTGTATCGTGACATCGACACGCTGCGCGGGCAGGGCGCGGTGATTGGCGGGGAGGCGGGCGTGGGTTTTGTGTTGCAGCAGGACTGCAATCTGCCGCCGCTGATGTTTAGCGAAAACGAGCTGGAGGCGTTGATGCTGGGTATGCGTTGGGCCGCGGCGCATGCCGATGGCGAAATGGCCGAGGCGGCGCGTTCGGTTTTGGGCAAGGTGCACGCGGTGTTGCCAACGCGCCTGGCCGAGCAGGCGGCGGCACATGCGGTGTATCCGATGGGCGGCACGGCGTATGGGAGCGGCGAAGGGCAGGTATTGGCGCTGGTGCGGCAGGCTTTGCGGCAGGAAACGGCGCTCAGCTTCAACTACACGGATTTGCAGGGGCAGGCCAGCCGGCGCACGGTATGGCCGGTGGCGTTGGGCTATCTGGACGAAGTGCGGCTGTTGGCGGCTTGGTGCACCTTGCGGCAGGCGTTTCGACATTTCCGCTGCGACCGCATCACGCAAGCCCAAACCGGCGCGGCCTATCCGATGCCGCATCGGCTGTTGCTGCAACGCTGGCGGCAGCAGGAAGGGCTGGATTTGAGTGCGTTTGATTTGAGCCGCTAGTGTTGATTTCATTTTAGCTATGACCTTGGCTGCTGACAAAAACTGACACAGCCACAGCGTATCATGGCTGCACTCCAGACTACCTGAAAACACAATCAACTGTTTTAAAAGGAAACATCATGAGCAAAATCACCCTCTATACCGTGCACCCTTCGCGCGGCAACAATGTACGCTGGATGCTGGCCGAATGCGGCGCGGATTACGACACCGTGGCGCTGGATTTCCCGCAGCTCAAAAAGGCAGGCTATTTAGCCATCAATCCGATGGGCAAAGTGCCCGCCATCGCGCACGCCGGGCAAGTGATTACCGAGCTGCCCGCCATCCTCACCTATCTGGCCGAGCTGTTCCCCGAAAAAAGACTGGTCCCCTCCGTCGGCACGCCGGAGCGCGGGCAATACTACCGCTGGCTGTGGTTTGGCACGCAGCTCGAATACGCCATCCTCGACCGTTGGCAACAAGTGCCGCAGAGCGAAGAGCGCCGCCGCGCGATTGGCTACGGCGATTTCGATACTGCGTTACACACCCTGCAAACCCTGCTGGCCGACGGCCGCGAATACGCCCTGGGGCAGCACTTTAGTGCACTCGATTTATACTTGAGCGGCCTCTTGGCCTGGGGCATGTTCCGCACCCAAGTGGTGCCAAACGTGGAGCCGTTTGCAAGCTATATGCAGCGGCATTTGCAACGGCCGGCAGCGCAGGCAGCGCAAGGGTAGGGTACAGCTGTGAAAAAGGCTACCTGAAAGTGGAGCAGAGTTTTGATGAGGCTAACTTTCAGGTGGCCTTTATAGCAGGAGTGTGATACAGAACTTTCATGGTCAGATCAGCAAGCAGAAGGAGGGTAGGATCGCGTACAACTGTATTGCTGAGATGAGGCTACCTGAAATGAGATTGCCTCATCCGTTATAATCCTTATCTTCCTTATTCACACCTCCCGCCATGCCTGCCGCCCGCAAAATCATCCACATCGATATGGACGCGTTCTACGCCTCGGTAGAGCTGCGCGAGCAGCCGCATCTGCGCGGCAAGCCTTTGGTGGTGGCTTGGGAGGGCAGCCGTTCAGTGGTGTGCGCCGCTTCTTACGAGGCGCGGCGTTTCGGGCTGCATTCGGCCATGCCCGCCGCCACTGCGCGGCGGCTGTGCCCGCAAGCCGTGTTTGTGCCGCCGCGCTTTCATCTGTATCGTGAAGTGTCACAGCAGATTCACGCCGTGTTCCGGCAGCACACCGATTTAGTCGAGCCGCTCTCGCTGGATGAAGCCTATCTGGACGTTACCCATAACAAGCAAAACCTGCCTTATGCCAGCGAAATCGCCACTGACATCCGTGCCGAAATCCTGTGCCAAACCGGGCTCACAGCCTCCGCCGGTATCGCACCGAACAAATTTCTGGCCAAAATCGCTTCCGATTGGCGCAAGCCAAACGGCCAATTCGTAATCCCGCCGCCGCGCATCGCCCAATTTCTGCTCACACTGCCGCTGGGCAAAATTCCCGGCGTGGGCAAAAAGACGCTGCAAAAAATGCACGCCCTCGGCCTGCAAACGACCGGGGATTTGCAAAAAATGCAGCGCGGCGAATTAGTTAACCTGTTCGGCCGCTGGGGCTACCGCCTCTACGACCTCGCCCGCGGCATCGATAACCGCCCCGTGCAGCCGCAGCGCGAGCGCTTGCAGATCTCCACCGAAATCACCCTGCCGCAGGATTTGCCGCTGAGTAAAATCGTTCGCCACCTGGCTGATTTGGCGCAGGATTTATGGGCGCAGGCGCAGCGCAAGCAAGTGCAGGCGCACACGCTCACGCTCAAGCTGAAAACCGCCGATTTCCACATCCTCACTCGTTCGCAAACCTATTCCTCCGTCCTGCCTGATGCTGCCGCGCTGGAGCAGGCTGCTCGACAGCTGGCTCAGCGCATGCCCGCCGGCCGCGACTACCGACTTATCGGCCTGGGTATCAGCCACTTTTTGCCACAGGGCAGCCAGCCGGAATTATGGGCAGAGCAGGGTATAGATACAGGAAAGACTACCTGAATCACTTTTGTTTCTAGTGTATTGATAAATAATGAATAAAATATATAATTTGATTTGTATTAATAAAATACCGATTAACTAGAGTTTCCTGCCCTAAGTGGCATGGGGCGTGCTATTCTCTATGGTGAATTTTAATTGGCAACGTTATTTTATTTACTTATACTAAACAGGAGGTTAATATGGCTTCAGTAATAGAACGCCCGGCTGCCTGGGCAGGCTTTGCCGGTGGCGATTGGGAAAACAGCATCGATGTGCGTGATTTCATCCAGAAAAACTACACCCCTTATGAAGGCGATGGCAGTTTCTTGGCTCCGGCCACTGAAGCCACCACCAAGCTGTGGGCGGAAGTGATGGAAGGCATTAAGGTTGAGAATAAAACCCACGCGCCGTATAAGATTGATGCACAAGTTGTTTCCGGTATCACCAGCCATGCGCCCGGTTATATCGATAAAAACTTGGAAACCATCGTTGGTCTGCAAACCGACGAGCCGCTGAAACGTTCCATCATGCCTTTCGGCGGCCTGAAAATGGTGAAAGATTCTTGCAAAATCTACGGTGTGGAACTGAATCCTGAAGTGGAAGAAATCTTCACCAAATACCGCAAAACCCACAACCAAGGTGTGTTTGATGTGTATACGCCCGACATCCGCCGCTGTCGGAAATCTGGCGTTTTAACAGGCTTGCCCGATGCCTACGGCCGTGGCCGCATCATCGGCGACTACCGCCGTGTGGCGCTTTACGGTATCGACCGCTTGATGGAAGATAAAACCGAGCAATATCATTCTTTGCAAGCTGATTTGGAAGCCGGCAAAAACTTGGAAAGCGTTATCCGCCTGCGCGAAGAAATCAACGAGCAGCACATTGCGCTGAAACAGATGAAGGAAATGGCCGCTTCTTACGGCTACGATATTTCCGGCCCGGCTAAAAACGCACAAGAAGCCATCCAATGGACTTACTTCGCCTACCTCGCCGCGGTGAAATCGCAAAACGGCGCAGCCATGAGCTTCGGCCGTGTGTCTTCTTTCTTGGATATCTACATTGAGCGCGATCTGAAAAATGGTGTGATCACCGAAAGCCAGGCACAGGAATTCATCGACCACCTGGTGATGAAACTGCGTATGGTTCGTTTCCTGCGCACACCGGAATACGATCAGCTCTTCTCCGGCGACCCGATTTGGGCTACCGAATCCATCGGCGGTATGGGCTTGGACGGCCGCACGCTGGTAACCCGCACCAACTTCCGTGTGCTGCATACCCTGTACAATATGGGCCCGTCTCCCGAGCCGAACATCACTGTACTGTGGTCTGAAAAACTGCCGCAAGGCTTCAAAGAGTTCTGCGCCAAAGTGTCGATCGATACTTCGTCTATCCAATACGAAAACGACGACCTGATGCGCCCCGATTTCAACAGCGACGATTATGCCATTGCCTGCTGCGTGAGCCCGATGGTAGTTGGCAAGCACATGCAGTTCTTCGGTGCACGTGCCAACTTGGCCAAAACCCTGCTGTATGCAATCAACGGCGGTGTGGACGAAAAATCTAAAGACCAAGTCGGCCCGAAAACCGAGCCGATTAAAGACGAAGTGCTGGACTACGACACCGTGTTCGAGCGCATGGATAAATTCATGGATTGGTTGGCCACTCAGTATGTTACCGCACTGAACTGCATCCACTACATGCACGACAAATACAGCTACGAAGCCGCGCTGATGGCTTTGCACGACCGCGATGTGCGCCGTACCATGGCTTGCGGTATTGCCGGCCTGTCTGTGGCTGCCGATTCGCTGTCTGCCATTAAATATGCCAAAGTGAAACCGATCCGCGATGAAAACGGCATTGCCGTGGACTTTGAAATCGAAGGCGAATACCCGCAGTTCGGTAATAACGACGACCGCGTGGACAGCATCGCCTGCGATTTGGTAGAGCGTTTCATGAAGAAAGTGTCCACTCACCCGACCTACCGCAACGCCATTCCGACCCAATCGGTGCTCACCATCACGTCTAACGTGGTATATGGTAAGAAAACCGGTAATACCCCGGATGGTCGTCGTGCCGGTGCGCCGTTCGGCCCGGGTGCCAACCCCATGCACGGCCGTGATGTGAGCGGTGCGGTGGCTTCGCTGACTTCTGTAGCCAAACTGCCGTTTGAGTTTGCCAAAGACGGTATTTCCTACACCTTCTCCATTATCCCTGGCGCGCTGGGTAAAGACGAAAGCTCCCGCGAACGCAACTTGGCCGGTATGATGGACGGTTACTTCCACCACGAAGCCGGTGTGGAAGGCGGTCAGCACCTCAACGTAAACGTGCTCAACCGCGAAATGTTGATGGATGCGATGGAACACCCGGAAAAATATCCGCAGCTCACCATCCGCGTGTCCGGCTATGCCGTGCGCTTCAACTCGCTCACCAAAGAGCAGCAGCAAGACGTGATCACCCGCACCTTCACCAGCCGGATGTAATCATGCCCAGCTAGCTGGAATCAGTGCCGGAATCCCTTCCGGCACTTTTGTTTATTCCAGTTTTCAGGTAGCCTCACTCCTGTGCCCAGGTTACCTGAAAATTTATAGCCCAAGCAGGGCAGAGTGAACTTTCAGCCCGCTGCCCAAACACTCAAAGCCATCAAGGCTACCTGAAACCAACACACGCCAACCACTATGCCAGAAGCCATACCCATTAGCCCCGATACTCCGCTGAAAAAACAGCCCGACACCCGCGCCCGCCCCTACGAAGGCATCGGCTACGTCCACTCCGTAGAAACCGGCGGTGCCGTAGACGGCCCCGGCCTGCGCTTCGTCCTCTTTATGCAGGGTTGTCTGATGCGCTGCCTTTATTGCCACAACCGCGATACTTGGGATAGGCACAGCGAAAAAGAGCTGCACTTCACCGTGCCCCAGCTCATGCAGCAAGTGCTCTCCTACAAACACTATTTCCGCGCCACCGGCGGCGGCGTAACGGCCACCGGCGGCGAGCCCCTGCTGCAATACCAATTCATCCGCGATTGGTTTGTGGCCTGCCGCGAGCACGACATCCATACCTGCCTCGACACCAACGGCTACGCCCTACACTACGATAGCGCCATGGAAGAGCTGCTGGACAACACCAACCTCGTCATGCTCGATCTCAAACAAATCGATCCCGAGATTCACAAAGTGCTGGTTGGTATCCCCAACACCAAAGTGTTGCGCTTTGCCCGTCATCTGACCGAACGGGGCCAGCCCACCCGAATCCGCTATGTGGTTGTGCCCGGCTACACCGACGATGATCGCTCCGCCCACCTGCTCGGCGAATTTATTGCTGATATGCCCAACGCCGACACTGTGGAAATCCTGCCCTACCACGAACTCGGCGCCCACAAATGGGAGCTGTGCGGCGACGAATACAAGCTCAAAGGAGTGTCTCCACCGCCCAAAGAAACCATTCTGCGGATCAAAGAAATCATCGAAAGCTACGGCAAGCAAACCATCGCGTGAGCTTGTTTTGAACAGGCTACCTGAAAAGTTGCTAACACATTTCAGGTAGCCTTTTTGCCGCTATCCCCCTTATACTGCCCACTTTCCCACTCACTCCCGAAAGGCTCATCATGCGCCACGCCCAAGGCTTCGTCCTGCTGAAAGAAAACCGCTTCGACCCCGCCCGCTTCCTGCATACCCTGCAGCACGAATGGGGCATCAGCCCGGATGAAGGCGAAGACATCACCAATGAAGACGGCATCCTCAACTTCAACGTGAACGGCCTGCTCTGCGCCCTTTCTCTCATGCCCGTGCCGCTGCCCGACGGCGAAGCCGAACAAAACGCCGCTTTTAATTACTACTGGCCGGAAGCCGTGGAAGAAACCGCTAAGCATCAGGCGCACATCCTGCTTGTCGTGATGCCTCTTGGCGAAACAGACGCCACCCCGATCGACGTGATGAGCCTCTACAGCAAACTGGTCTGCACTGCCCTGGCCGACGAAAACAGCATTGGCATCTACACCTCCGGCACCGTTTTCGCCTCCGATTTTTACCGCGACGTATGCAGCAGCCTGCACGAAAGCGAACTGCCCATCCCCGCCTGGATCTTTATCGGCCTCTAC
Organism: Eikenella sp.; assembly: GCF_057315495.1. NCBI lineage: Bacteria > Pseudomonadati > Pseudomonadota > Betaproteobacteria > Neisseriales > Neisseriaceae > Eikenella > Eikenella sp. Next base: position 10,013 of record NZ_DBHKXY010000044.1, on the reverse strand, counting down.
GGCAGCGAAGAAGGCAGCAGCGCCTATACCATCGGCCTAGAGCAATTCAACAAAATGGAGCTCGAAATTCTCAACAGCGAACACGAGCCTGCCGACTTGCATGCCTTCCTGTGCAGCATCTGCGACTACCTCATCTCGCAAAACGTCACCCTGCAAGACGGCGAAACCATCGGCTTTTCCGCCGAAGAGAGACTTACTATCACCCGCTCTCCCGCTGTAGCCGGTGTGGCTGAAGAAACTCTGAAAATTGACTACTAAGCCACGTTGATTCAGGCGCTTTAGCGGCGGTGTTAGCAGCTGTTTGATAAGGAGAAAAATCATGAAATACGAAAATTTTTCTTTCCTGCCGATGATCTTGCTGCGAGCTGTCGCGTTTACCAAGAAGTCCTGGATTTGCCCGTTAAATTCGACTTTTCCGAAAGCGGCATGGTAGCTTTTCGGGTAGGTGACGAAGAAGCCGCCATTATTTTGAAGGAGCGGAAAAAGTTTCCTGATATAACTCCTACTTTGTGGATTGAAGTGGAAGATGTGCGGGTAAAATATGCCGCATTGCAGGGTAGGAATATCCGCTTCCTAAGCGAGCCGTTCCGTATCCGTACCGGATGGGCGGTGGAGTTTGTCGATCCGTCGGGCAATCGGTTGGGGTTTGTTGATTATCAGGAATAAACGCAGATTAGAGCGCCCATGGAATCGAAAAGATTATGAGTATCTAGCGCATAGATAAAGGCTACCTGAAAGTGCCGGCAAGCATTTTCAGGTAGCCTTTTGTATGGCAGGCAGTAGTTGAGTTGGTTGTTGTTAGCCAGTCTTTTTATCGACTCGGCCACTCAATCTCAAGCCGGCTTTGTTTTAAAGCCAAGCTGCGTCCACGCGAATACCGCCAGCGCGGCAACGGCGAGGACGGCGCCCACCCAACCCAGCGTGCCCAGCCCCCAGTGGCGCGAGATGATGCCGCCCAAGAGTGCGCCGCCGCCGATACCGATGTTGTAGCTGCCAGAGTAAATCGCATTGGCCACATCGGTGGCATCCGGCGCATAGCGGATTACGTGGGCAACCATGCTCAAGCCCAACACGCCGATGCTGATGCCCCACACCAACGCGAGTGCAAACATAGCCATCGTGCTGCCGCCCAAGGGCTGAAACAACAGCAATGACACCAGTAGCAAGGCGGCGGCGCTGAGCAGGGTAGGGTTGGGGTGTTTCGGGTAGAAGCGCGAATACAGCCAGCTCGCCATCATGCCCGACAGGCCGAACACCAGCAGCACCGCCGTGGCTGTATCCGGCGGCATATGGGTGATTTCCAGCACATAAGGCTCGATGTAGCTATAGGCCGTGAAATGCGCGCTTACAATCAGCACCGCCATCGCATACATTCCTAGTAGGTGAGGGCGTTTGGCCAAGAGCGGCAAGCTTTTGAGCGAACCCGCGTTTTTGCTTTCCAGGCGCGGCAGAATTTTGGCCAACAGCACCATCACACCCAAGGCCAGCACGCCGATCAGCGCGAAGGTAACCCGCCAGCCCAGCCACTGTCCCACCAACCGCCCCAGCGGTAAGCCCAACACCGTGGCCATAGACGTGCCTAAAGAGAGCCAGCCTAAAGTCTGCTGCCGCCTGCCCACGGGTGCCAAGCGCATCACCAGTGAGGCGGTAATGGCCCAAAACAGCGCGTGGGTAAAGGCGATCAGCACGCGCGAAGCCAACAGCACGGGAAAGCTCCATGCCACGGCCAATAGCCCGTGCCCGGCCACAAACACGGCAAACAACGCAAGCAGCAGCCTTCGCCGCTCCGCATTGGCCACCAGCAGCATCAGCGGCAACGAAGCCAGCGACACTACCCAGGCATACACTGTAATCATGATGCCCGTGTCGGCGGCAGACATATTGAAGCCCTTGCCGATATCGGTGAGCATGGCGATGGGGATGAATTCGGTGGTGCACACCACAAAAGCGGCCACCGACATAGCGAACACGCGCAGATAGGCCAGCAGAATGGGGGCGTGGGGGTGATGTTTGAGCATGGGTGTATTTGGAAAACGCAGGAATATTTTCAGGTAGCCTTTATCGGCTGGGGAACGGGATAATTTTCTATCAGATAAACCTCTTCGGCACGGCAACTTTCATATATCCATCGATTCCAATTATCCGCCACCCATTCTCGGCTGATACCTGACGCGCCAGCCAGCTCGGCTTCTTGCGGCAGTTTCACCAAAATCAATCCTGCCTTATGCCCCGTGGCAACCAGCAAACCAAACCTTCTGTCGCCATCTGGCAGCTCCACCAACATCAAATCAACATATTCCTCATGCGGGTAGGCGCCAGGCAGGCGAAGAACCATTCCGCGACTCAAATCGCCGTGATAATCAAGCAGTTTTTTCATGATTGAGCCTTATGCCAGTGCTGGGCATTTCCGAAATATAGGCTACCTGAAATGATGGACAACAGTTTTCAGGTAGCCTTTAAACCCTGATCCGGCAGGCGGATTAAGGGTTCAAGATTCTGGCAATCAGCGCCTTATCCTTGCCCGCCATATTCGGAATCTGCACCTGAATACCGTTGCCGGGAGCCACTTCCACAGCTTTGCCCCTGCGTTTCATGGCTTGCAGCACAACGGTTTGGTTGCCTTGCGGGTGGATGATTTCCAGCGTGTCGCCCACGGCGAAGCGGTTTTTCACTTCCACGGTGGCCCAGCCTTCGGTGTCGATTTCGGTAACGTGGCCGACGTATTGGCTTTGTTTGGCCACGGAATGGCCGGTGAGGTAGTTTTGGTAGTCTTGCGTTTGGTGGCGCTCGAGGAAGCCGGAGGTGTAGCCGCGGTTGGCAAGGCCTTCGAGTTCGGCCAGCAGGCTGTAGTCGAAGGGGCGGCCGGCTACGGCGTCGTCGATGGCTTTGCGGTAGGCCTGGGCTACGCGAGCAACGTAGTACACGGATTTGGTGCGGCCTTCCACCTTGAGGCTGTCCACGCCGATGCGGGCGAGCTCGGCCACTTGTTCTACGGCGCGCAGGTCTTTGGAATTCATGATGTAGGTGCCGTGTTCGTCTTCCATAATCGGCATCATTTCGCCGGGGCGGTTGCTCTCTTCGATGAGGAAGATTTTATTGGCGGCGGGGTGGCGCACTTGGCCGTTGATGCCTTCGAAGGCAGCGTTGGCTTCTTCTTGGGCTTTATTGAAATCAAAGCCTTGCAGCAGTCGGGCGTCGCCCATTTCGTCGATTTCGGCGGGGTGGACTTTATAGTCCCAGCGGCAGGAGTTGGTGCAGGTGCCTTGGTTGGGGTCACGGTGGTTGAAGTAGCCGGAGAGCAGGCAGCGGCCGGAGTAGGCGATGCACAGCGCGCCGTGTACGAACACTTCGAGCTCGATATCGGGGCATTCTTGGCGGATTTCGGCGATTTCTTCTATGCTCAATTCGCGCGACAAAATAATGCGTTCCACGCCGATACGCTGCCAGAATTTCACGCCCCAATAGTTGGTGGTGTTGGCCTGCACGGAGAGGTGGACGGGCATATCCGGCCAGCGTTCGCGGGTAACCATAATCAGGCCGGGGTCGGCCATAATCAGCGCGTCGGGCTTCATGGCAACCAGCGGTTCCATATCGGCCACAAAGGTCTTGAGTTTGCTGTTGTGCGGCAGGGTGTTGACGGTGAGGTAGAACTTTTTGCTGCGCGCATGGGCTTCGGTAATGCCGGCCTGCAATACGTCGAGTTTGGCGAATTCGTTGTTGCGGGCGCGCAGGGAATAGCGCGGACTGCCGGCATACACGGCATCGGCGCCGTAATCGAAGGCGGTGCGCATGCGTTCGGGGCCGCCGGCGGGGAGGAGGAGTTCTGGAGCTTTCATGGCGTGGTTTAAATGGGGTAAGGGAGTAATCGGAATAAAAGCGTTTTGCTTTCAGGTAGCCTTTAAATTATTCGGAGATGCTTTAAACGATTTTCAGGTAGCCCCTTAAGCAGGCTACCTGAAAACGAAGTTTCTGCGAAGCTAAAACGAAGTTTCTGCGAAGCTAAAACGAAGTT
>NZ_DBHKXY010000044.1:0-5901 GCF_057315495.1 Eikenella sp. | reverse complement strand
GAAGCTAAAACGAAGTTTCTGCGAAGCTAAAACGAAGTTTCTGCGAAGCTAAAACGAAGTTTCTGCGAAGCTAAAACATTTGCTTCCACAGGAAGCTAACATCTGCTTCCACAGAAGCGGCAGTCAGACGAATTATAACGCAAAACAGCGGCTAACCGGCTTCGGCGGTGTCGTGTTTTGGTGCAGGCTCCCAAATCTGCGAGGTGAAGAGTTGTGCGTCGTGCACATAGGGGTTGTTTTGATCCCACACATAGCCGGCAAATACGGCGCTGAGCATGCGGTCGGTTTCCGGCGTGCGCTGGCCGCTGAAAATCATGTCTTGCAGCGTGCCGGAATACCAAGCTTCCACGTAGTGCCGGAACACGTTGACGCCAGACATTAGCGGGCGGGCAAATTCGTTTTGCCAGTTTACCTGCTGGCCGTTCAGCTGGCGGGCCACCAAATCAGCAGCAAGCTTGGCCGAGTGGGTGGCGATGGTTACGCCGGAAGAGAATACCGGATCGAGGAATTCGGCGGAATTGCCCAATAGAGCGAAGTGGCGGCCGTAGAGCGATTTCACGCTGGCGGAATAGCCGGGCAGGTAGATGAATGGGAAGTCGTTTTCCCATTGCGCGTCTTTCAAAATGCGGCGCAGGAAAGGCACTTCCAAAGCAAATTTCTTCAGAATAACGGCAGAGCTTTCCTGCCCGAGTTTTTCAGGTAGCCCCACCACGCCGATGGAAGCGCGGCCGTTGGAGAAGGGAATCAGCCACAGCCAAATATCGCGGTGTTCGGGGTGGACGCACACCAGGTTTTTGTTGCGGTCGAAGGCCGGATCGGTGATGTGGTCTTCGATGTGTGTGAAGTGCACATGGCGCAAGGGCAGGTTGGAAGGAACATCCCAACTGAGCATGCGCGGCAGCACACGGTGGTAGCCGCTGGCATCCAGCACGAAGCGCGCGCCCAGCACATAAGGATCGCCGCCTTCCTGCTGCACCACCAGTTTGGCAAACTCGCCATGGTTGTCGAAGGCTTTTACCGTGGAGCCGAACTGCACGGTTACGCCCTGCTTGATGGCTTCGTCGATCAGGATTTTATCGAAACGGGCACGCTCCACATTGAACGCGGTGGAAGAGCCGGGGGAGAATTTATCGGTGAATTTGAAGCTGGTGTTGCGCTCGCCCCAAGAGAAGGCGAAGCCGTTTTTATATTGAAAGCCGAAGCCGGCCTGCACGGCGGGCAGGAAGCCGGCCTCATGCAGCAGCTCTATGCAATGCGGCAGCAGGCTCTCGCCGATAACAAAACGCGGAAAATGCTGCTTTTCCACCACACAAACATTGAATCCCCGCTTGTTCAATAAAGCAGCCGCCACTGCCCCGGAGGGGCCGGCGCCGATGATAACGACGTCGTAATGCTGAATCATGTTTTCCCTTTAATTATTGGTTTCTGCTCAGCTGCAATTGGGTTGGTTGTAAGTAGTGGCAAGATTATTTGTTTTCAGCCAATCAGCCATTGCATTCCATTACATGGCAGTATGGGCTTGAATGGTTTGAAAACTATTTATGATTATTAATAATTGGACAAAAATTGTCCAAAACCAACCGCCGTGGGCAACACGGCACGACCTTTGCCTGTTTGAGCAGTATTGCCCAGTAAGCAATAGGCCTATAGGCTACCTGAAAGCAATTACTCTGCCAAGCCATATTTATTTTTAAATTAGCGGATTAACTTTCTTCTTGCCACGGCGTGTGTTGGCATTACTGTGTCTTGAGGTAGTGTGAGCGTCTAGCAACCAACATTGGCAGTAAATTTGATCCGCTATCGCCCGCAGACAGCTCAGCTGGCAGGCCGTACAATAGTGCCCGTTATCCCAAGGCTACCTGAAACCCCAAGGACTCCACCATGCAGGATTTCCACGTTACACAACTGCCGCTGCCGCCGAAGGGCACTCACCTTATCGAAGCCTCCGCCGGCACGGGCAAAACCTACAGTATCGCCGCGCTGTTCACCCGCCTGGTGGTGCTCGAAGGCTGGGCGCCGGAAAACATACTGGTGGTTACCTTCACCGATCCTGCCACCGCCGAGCTGAAAAACCGCCTGCGCGCTCGGTTGGGCGAAGCCTTGGCTGCCTTGCAAAGCGGGGAAACGCCGGATGATGAGTTTCTGCAACACCTGCTGGCCGAAGCCTTAGCCAAACAAGAGCGCGGCAAACTCATCCTGCAGCTGCAGGCCGCCCTTTCCGGCTTCGACACCGCCGCCATCTACACCATCCACGGCTTCTGCCTGCGCGTGTTGGGCGACTACGCCTTTTTGTGCGGTGTACCCTTCGAACTGGAAACCGGCCCCGCCGATACCGCCGCCCGCCTGGTGGCCGCACAGGATTTCTGGCGTGAACACGTAGCCGACCATCCGCAAAACGCGCGCATTGCCGCCCAATTCGGCATCACCCCCGCTTCCGTGCTGGCTGAATTTTCAGGTAGCCTCAAACGTGCTTTTCTGGATTACAGGCTACCTGAAAACCGCCTGCCGCAAATATTGCAAGGCTACAATGCTGCTTGGCAGAAGCTGCAACGGAATGTGGAGGAAATCGAAGCCGTGTACCGCCGCATCAAGCCGCAGCTCAACGGCAATACTTTCAACGCCTCCATCGACACCCTGTTTACCGATCTCCGGCAAGCTGCACAAGAAGGCTTGGCGCAACCCGTGCTTTCCAAGCCGGACAAGCTGCTGTGTTTTGAAGAAAACGCTCTGCGCGACAGGATCAGGAAAAACCAGCATATTGAAGAAGCCGACATCGCCGCCCTACAACCCTTGGCCGTGTTTGGCCGCCGCCTGGCCGAAATCAGTGATGCCGAGCAGGAAGCCGCCATCCGCCTCAAGCTCGAATGTTTAGGCTACCTGAAAAACCGTTTGGCCGAAGATAAACGCCGCAGCTCGCGCCGCGACTATGATGATTTGCTGCTCGACGTGCATGCCGCTCTCTCCAACTCCGATCATCCCGAGCAAGCCGAAGCGCTTGCCCAAGCCCTGGCTGCCAAATGGCGCGTGGCGCTCATCGATGAATTCCAAGACACTGACCCGCTGCAATACGCCATTTTCCACACCGCCTTTATCTGCCAAGGCGTGCCCGTATTTTTGGTGGGCGACCCCAAACAGGCCATCTACGGCTTTCGCGGTGCCGACATCCATGCCTATCTTGCTGCTGCGGCCGACACCGCTCCCGAGCAAAGCTATACCCTGCGTACCAACTACCGCAGCCACCGCGATTTGGTCAACGGCATCGGCCATCTGTTTGCCGCCCGCAGCCGCCCCTTCGTGCTGCCGCAGATTGCCTATCCCGATGTGCAGGCCGCCCGCGCCGATAGTCTACTCAGCCCCGTGCCCGAAGCTGCCGTAGCCGTGCGCTGGATCAATCCATCTGCCGAAGATGGCAAACTGCCGAATAAAGATTCTTTGCGCGAACTCTGCGCTGATTATTGCTCCCGCGAAATTGCCGCGCGGCTCAATCAGGCGCTTTCAGGTAGCCTGTCTATCGGCGGTAAACATGGTGGAGGAAATGTGCCGCTGCATCCGGGTCAGATAGCTGTATTGGTGCGCACTCACAGCGAAGCCGATCTAGTCGCGCGCGCGCTCAAACGTCGGGGAGTGCGCAGCGTATTGCTACAACAGCAATCGGTGTTCGACACGCCCGAAGCCGAAGCCCTGCACGCCCTGTTGCTGTTTTGGCTGGCCCCGCAGGAAACCGAATATCTGCGTTTCGTGCTCGGTGGCATTTTCTATGGCTACACCGCGCAAGACTTGGCCGAATTGAACGGCAACGAAAACCGTCTGGCCGAGTGGATAACCCTGGCCGAAACTGCCGCCGAAACCTGGCAGCAGCACGGCATCTACACCGCACTCACCCGCTTTGCCCGCCAAAGCGGCCTCGAACAGCACCTTCTGCATACCCGCAACGAACGCAGCTTCACCAATTTCTGGCAGCTGGCCGAAATCTTGGCGCTGGCCGCTGCTGAATGTGCCAGTCCAGTCGCATTGGCGCAATGGTTGGAAATGCAGCTGAAAAGTAGCAAAAAAAGCAAAGAAAATAAAAATGATAGGGAGGATAAGGGGAATAAAGAATACCAGCTGCGGCTGGAAAGCGATGAAGACTTGGTGAAAATCGTTACCATGCACGCTGCCAAAGGGCTGGAGTACCCGCTGGTGTTTTACCCTTTCGTGTGGGATACCAGCGACAAATTGGTGCAAGATTGGAACATCATCAGCCAAAACAACGGCCGAAACCTATTGTTGGCCAAAGCCCAGCTGGGTGAAGAAGACGAGCGGCAGCTGTTTGCCGAAGACCTCGGCGAACGCCTGCGCCTGCTGTATGTCGCGCTTACCCGTGCCCGCGAGCAGCTCGTGCTCTACGCCGCACCTTGCAGCAACACCCCGGAAAACACCTTTGCCTATCTCTTAGCCGAAACAGGCGAAGATGATTGTCATGCCATCCGCAGCCACTGGAGCAGCCTGAAGGGTCAAGCCCTGGCCGAAGCCCTACGACAAACCTGGCTCCAATGCATCCAAAGTGCCGCGCCCGGCCAGTTGCAATGGCTGGAAGGCGAGCCGCCCGAAGCCAATTACCGCGCCCGCGACGAACAGCAGGGCAGTTACCGCGCCCTTGTGCTGTCCGAGCGGCCGCTGCAATTTATCCGCCATACCAGCTTTACCGGCCTGAGCCGCCAAACCCTTGCCGCTGAAGAGTGGCTACCTGAAAACCTGCTGGCTGATGAAAACCCCGCCGCCGAAACCGAAAGGCTACCTGAAAACGAGCGCAGCGAGTTTCTGCGAAGCAAAAGTGCAAGCAGCGAGTTGCGCTCCGACGGCCCAAGCCCAGTTCTGCCAAGCGGGCAGGGTGATTTGTGGCAAATCGAAGCTGAAACCGCACTGCTGGCTTTTCCAGCTGGCACCAATCCCGGCATCTGCCTGCACAGCATTTTGGAACAAACCGATTTTGTCCGCCCCGCCGCCGAACAAGTGGCATCCTATGCCGATATCCTAGATAGACACGGCTTTGAGTCCGAGCAATGGCTGCCGGCGGTGCTGGAAATGGTGGAAGCCGTGCGCCATACGCCGTTGGCAGAGAATATGCAGTTGGCCGATATTCCCGCCGATAGCCGCGTGGCGGAAATGGGCTTCGTGCTGCACCTGCACGATTTCGGTTTGAAACGCCTGCGCCGTTGGTTTGCCCGCCCCGACATCGGGCTACCTGAAAACGCCGCTACCCACCTGCCGCAGCTGGATTTCCACGCCGTAACCGGCTTCCTCAACGGTTTCATCGACCTGATTGCGGTAGACGAAAACGGCAGGGTATGCGTAATCGACTATAAATCTAATCACTTGGGCAATCATTTGGCCGATTACAGCCAGGCCGCGATGAGTGCGGCAGTGAGCGAACACCACTATTATCTGCAGGCGCTGATCTACGCCGTGGCCGCCGCACGCTACCTGAAACAACGCCGCGCCCTGCCCGAATACATCCAGGTGCGCTACCTGTTTGTGCGCGGCCTGAATCCGCATGGCCAGGAGGGCTTGTGGTGCTGGGACATTCCCGTTTCCGCCCTGCAGGAGTGGCTTGAATAGCTGCAGTTGTGCTGGCAGGACAAGGAGTGGCAGAAAAATCAGCATAAATAACAATCCTTAGCCAAGTTTTCCAGAATGGATATTGACTATTTGCTAAATCTGCCTATAATATGCCCCTTTCGTAAGTACGGCGCAGCTGGAAAACGCTCAAGCGGGAATAGCTCAGTTGGTAGAGCGCAACCTTGCCAAGGTTGAGGTCGCGAGTTCGAGACTCGTTTCCCGCTCCAAGTTTTTAATCATCCGAATCCCAAGCGGGAATAGCTCAGTTGGTAGAGCGCAACCTTGCCAAGGTTGAGGTCGCGA
>NZ_DBHKXY010000043.1:0-17650 GCF_057315495.1 Eikenella sp. | reverse complement strand
TGTGTACTGTCTGCGGCTCGCCGCCTTGTCCTGATTTAAATTTAATCCACTATACGTTGCAGCAGGCAAGTATCGCTATAAAACCTGGCTGCGAGCTGCTGCCAGCAAAGCCTCGCCTTCATTTGGAAAAAATAGAGGCTACCTGAAAGTTTCAGGTAGCCTCTGCCCGCCAAACCACTCCGTACCCCCCACCTAAAAAAAACAGAGCCACCATTTCCGGCAGCCCTGTTGAGTTTGCGTTTGCTATTTCCCTTTGCGCTGTAGTTGCCGCTGCAATTTGTGCGCAAGCATAAACGCGATGTCGGCAGACTGGGAGGAGAGCACGGTGAAGTGGCCCATCTTGCGCTTCGGGCGGGCATCTTTTTTGCCGTAGAGGTGCAGGCACACGTCTGGGCGCTGCAGGAGCGGCAGCCAGTTTACTTTGCCTGCGGGCAGCCAAATATCGCCCAAAAGATTGGCCATGCTACAGCAGGAGAGCAAGCGGGTATCGGCGGGAGGCAGGCCGCACATGAGGCGCACTTGCTGCTCGAATTGGTTGCTGGCGCAGGCATCCAGGGTGTAGTGGCCGGAATTGTGCGGGCGCGGGGCGATTTCGTTCACAATCAATTTGTGGTCGTTGCCGATTACAAAGATTTCCACCGCCAGCACGCCGACATAATTCATGGCTTCGGCCAGCCGGCAGGCCATTTCCTGCGCCTGCTTCTGCACTTCGTCCGGCAGGCGGGCGGGCACGATGGAGTAGGCCAGGATACCGTCTTCGTGGCGGTTTTCGGCGGGCGGGAAGCATTTCACCTGCTGGCTGTTGAGCCGGCACACGATCACGGAAATTTCGGAATGCAGGTTGAGCATTTTTTCCAGCACGCAAGGCACACCGCCAAGCTGTCTGAATGCAGCACGGGCTTCGTCCGGGCTGGACACGCGCACCTGGCCTTTGCCGTCGTAGCCGAGCATGGCGGTTTTGACGATGCCGGGTAGGAGCGGCTCAACGGCTGCGTCGGTGAGGTCGGCTTCTTGGTTAACGGGCAGGTAGGGCGCGGTTTGGAGGCCGGCCTTGGCTATCCAGGCTTTTTCCTGAATACGGTTTTGGGCAATTTCCACGCTGTCGCCGCTGGGGCACACGCGGGTTTCCAATGCCAAGGCGCGCATGGCCTGGGCATTGACGTTTTCAAATTCGGTGGTAACGGCGGCGCAAGTGGAAAGGTCGGCCAATGCGCCGAGGTCGTCATACGGGGCGCAGATGTGTTTGTCGGCCAGTGCCGCGGCGGGAGAATTGGGATCGGGATCGAGCACGGTTACGCTGTAGCCCATTTGTTTGGCGGCCACGGTAAACATCCGGCCCAACTGGCCTCCGCCCAAAATGCCCAGCATGGCGGGCGGTAAAATCGGCGTTGTTTTTGCTTTGGTCATGTTCCACTTTCTGCACCCTACGGGGCGCGCTGTCGGCCGGGCTGAAGCAAACGCCAGCCTCTGTTTGCTTATCGTTCCGGCGGCGGCTGGCGGTTTGTTTACTTACAGCAAACACATCTCTTTAATGTAGTGTATTGTACTCAAATCTAGGCACCAAGCCTAGTGCAGACAGACTACACAGCAGGCAATTCATTGATTTGTATGCCTTTCCTCAAATAGGCTACCTGAAAATATATAAACTGCTTAACCATTGGTTTAGCTTCGCAGAAGCTCGTCTGCTTTCGGCAAACTCATTTTAGCTTCGCAGAAACTCGTCCGCCTTCGGCAACCTCGTTTTCAGGTAGCCTTCCGTTCCATCCCGCCCTTTTCCGTTATAATCGGGTCATCTTTTAATCCACCCAAACAACGGACACGCACCATGCAAACTGCCCTTTCGCAAATCCCGCTTCACGGCTTCACCATTGCCAATAACCGCCCCTTCGTTTTGTTCGGCGGCATGAACGTGCTGGAAAGCCGCGATTTGGCTATGGAAATTGCCGAAACCTATGTGGAAATCTGCCGCAAGCTGGATATTCCCTATGTGTTCAAAGCCAGTTTCGATAAGGCCAACCGCTCCAGCCTGCATTCTTTCCGCGGACCGGGTTTGGAAAAGGGTTTGCAATGGCTGGCCGATATTAAATCGGCCTACGGCGTGCCGGTGATTACCGATATCCACGAGCCCTACCAAGCCGCACCGGTGGCGGAAGTGGCCGATATTTTGCAGCTGCCGGCCTTTTTAAGCCGCCAAACCGATTTGGTGCACGCCATGGCGCGCACCGGCGCGATTATCAACGTGAAAAAGGCGCAATTCCTCGCTCCGCACGAAATGCGCCACATCATCAATAAATGCCTGGAGGCGGGCAACGATAAAATCATCTTGTGCGAGCGCGGCTCTATCTTCGGCTACAACAACTTGGTGGTGGACATGCTCGGCTTCGACACCATGAAACAGATGAACGTGCCGGTGTTTTTCGACGTGACCCACAGCCTGCAGCAGCCCGGCGCACGCAGCGATTCGGCCGGCGGGCGGCGTGAGCAGATTGTTACTCTGGCACGCGCCGGTATGGCGGTGGGGCTGGCCGGGCTGTTTTTGGAAGCCCACCCCGATCCCGAGCAGGCCAAGTGCGACGGCCCCTGCGCCCTACGCTTAAGCCAACTCGAGCCTTTCTTGAGCCAGCTCAAGCAGATTGATAATCTGGTGAAAGGTTTTGCCGAGCTGGATACGCATTAACCCCCCTGATAAGGAGTGTCATCATGACTACACAACCCGATCCCACCTACCCCGTGCCCACTGCCAACACGCCCACGCCCGAGCAACGCAACTATATGTATGTGATTTACGGCCTGTATGCATTGGGTGTAATCAGCTTTGCCATGCCCACCATCATCGGCGCCATCTTGGCCTATGTGAAGCGTGACGATATGTGCGGCACGATTTATTTTGACCACATCCAATTCCTGCTGCGCACTTTTTGGGGCAGCCTAATCGGCTTTGCGGTGGGCTTCCTGCTGGTCATTACCTTTATCGGCGCGATTCTCGGTGTGCCGCTGCTGGTGGTGGTTTGCTTCTGGTATCTCTTCCGCGTAGTGGTCGGTATCGTGCGTTTAATCGACAATCAACCCGTTACGCCGGACGGCTGGCTGATGTAAATAAAGGCTACCTGAAAATAGCGTTTTCTGTTTTCAGGTAGCCTCTCCCCATCTCTCAAGGAAACCCCATGCAAACTTGGCACGAAGCCATCGGCGCGGAAAAACAGCAGCCCTATTTCCAACACATTATCCACAGCGTGCACAACGAGCGCGAAGCCGGGCAGATTGTGTACCCACCCGCCGCCGACGTGTTCAACGCCTTCCGTGCCACCGAATTCGGCCGGGTGCGCGTGGTCATCCTCGGGCAAGACCCGTACCACGGCGCCAACCAAGCGCACGGGCTGGCCTTTTCCGTGCGCGAAGGCGTGGCCGTGCCGCCATCCTTGGTGAATATTTACAAAGAGTTGGCGCAAGATATCCCCGGCTTTCAAATCCCCAAACACGGCTACCTGCAAAGCTGGGCAGAACAAGGCGTGCTGCTGCTCAACACCGTGCTCACCGTGCGCGCCGGCCAGGCGCATTCCCACGCCGCGCTGGGCTGGGAAACCTTCACCGACCACGTGATTGCCGTGCTCAACGAAGGGCGCGAGCACTTGGTATTCATGCTGTGGGGCAGCCACGCACAGAAAAAAGGCACCATTATCAACCGTGCCCGCCATCTGGTGCTCACCGCGCCGCACCCCTCGCCACTCTCCGCCCACCGCGGCTTCTTCGGCTGCCGTCATTTCTCGCAGGCCAATACCTATTTGCAACAGCACGGCCTGCCGCAGATTGATTGGCAAATTTGAGCCACTAATACCCCATGAATTTCCCCGCCCACTGGTTCCCCCTTCCTTGGCTGCTGGCCGCCGATGTGCTGTGCCTGCTGCTGTTTGTCGCTGCCCTGCGCCCGGCCTTGATAGCATGGCGCACACACCGCCAAGCAGCGTGGGTTGGGCTGTTGATTATGGCGCTGTGCTGGAGCCTGCGCGCCGCACCGGCCGGCGGGATGCTGGGCGGGTTGAGCTACCATCTGCTGGGTATCGGCTTGCTGTCCTTGATGATAGGCATCCCGGCAGCGTTCTGCCTGGCCGTTTTGCTGCTGTTGCCCTATATCTGGCTGTGGCAGGGCGTGGGCGATTTAAGCGTGGCAGGGCTAACGGTTTTGGCCGGTATCGTGCCGCCGCTGGCCGGCGTGGCACTGGCACGGCAAATCGTGCAACGGCTGCCGCGCAATCTGTTTATCTACATCTTCCTCAACGGCTTTTTTGCCGCTGCCGCCGGCATATTGCTCAGCGCGGCGACCAACAGAGTGTTGCTGTATCTGACCGGGGTATTCCCCACCTCCATCTTGCTGGATTCCGTACTGCCGGTGTTCTTCCTGATTGCCTGGGGTGAAGCCTTTCTCACCGGCCTGCTTTGCGCCATTTTCATCGCCCTCAAGCCGCATTTAATCTCCACCTTCTCCGATGCCGACTATCTGCGCCAAAATGCGCGGCAAATCTGGAAATAGGCCGCTGCAAAGGCTACCTGAAAACCAGTTTTTCAGGCACAATACGGCCTGTTCGGCATCTTGCATTGCCGGCCTTTTATTTTAATTTTGTTGAAGTCCATGTTTTCAGGTAGCCTCTGGCCGGGTTTCCCGGCAGCCGCCTACTCTTGAAACACTTTTCGTGGCATTTTATCGTGCCGGTTTGCGCACAACTCAAGCGTATCACCGGCCTGCTTTAACTTCGTTACCGCCTATATCTTCAGGTAGCCTTCAGCCTTTGCCGGCTAGATTTATCCAAACCGCCACCAAAGCCTATCCCCATTCCCCGCAGCCGCCCACCGCGCAGCTGCCACACGGAGCAAATATGAACAACCCCTTTACCAATCTCGGCCTTAGCGCCGAAATCACCGCCGCACTGGCCGACCAGGGTTATGAGCAGCCCACCGCCATCCAAACCGCCGCCATCCCCAAAGTATTGGCCGGCCACGATCTGCTGGCCGCTGCCCAAACCGGTACCGGCAAAACCGCTGCCTTCATGCTGCCCAGCCTGGAGCGCCTGCGCCGCTACACCACCACCAGCACCTCGCCCGCCATGCATCCGGTGCGCATGCTGGTGCTCACCCCCACCCGCGAGCTGGCCGACCAAATCGACCAAAATACCGCCGCCTACATCAAAAACCTGCCGCTGCGCCACACCGTGCTGTTCGGCGGCATGAATATGGACAAACAAACTGCCGACCTGCGCGCCGGCTGCGAGATCGTGGTGGCCACCGTAGGCCGCCTGCTGGATCACGTGCAACAGAAAAACATCCGGCTGGATAAAGTGGAAATCGTGGTGCTCGACGAAGCCGACCGCATGCTCGACATGGGCTTTATCGACGACATCCGCCGCATCATGCAGCTGCTGCCCAAACAGCGCCAAACCCTGCTGTTTTCCGCCACCTTCTCACCCCCCATCCGCAAGCTGGCGCAGGATTTTATGAATCGGCCCGAGCAGGTGCAGACCGCGCCGCAGAATACGGCCAGCGCCAGCGTCGAGCAGCACATCATCGCCATCGACACCGCCCAGAAGCGCAACCTGCTGGAGCGGCTGATTGTGGATTTGCACATCAATCAAGTGATCGTGTTCTGCAAAACCAAGCAGAGCGTCGATCAGGTAGCCCGTGACCTGAAACGGCGCGGCCTCAGCGTAGCGCCGATTCACGGCGACAAATCGCAGCAAACCCGCTTGGAAACGCTCAACGCCTTCAAAGCCGGCGAGCTGCGCGTGCTGGTGGCCACCGACGTGGCCGCACGCGGGTTGGACATCGCCGAGCTGCCCTTCGTGATCAACTACGAAATGCCCACCCAGGCCGAAGATTATGTGCACCGCATCGGCCGCACCGGCCGCGCCGGCGCCGAGGGTGTGGCCATCTCACTGATGGACGAAGACGAGCAGAAAATGTTTGAAGCCATTAAAGAACTCATCGGCAAAGAATTGCCGGTGGAGCGGATTGAAGGCTTCGAACCGCGCTGGTGGCAACATCAACAGGAAGGCAGCCGCCCTGCCGCCGAGCACTCCTCACGCGATACACGTGAACCGCGTGAAGCACGCAACGGCCGCCGTGGCCGTAATGCAGACAGCCGCAGTAAAGCCTCTGCACGCAGCGGCAGCTCCGAAAGCCCCGCACAAGAATGCGGTCGCATCCCAGGCCGACGCCACCGCAGCCGCCGCCACCGCCCGGTTTGCGCATTGGTACTGCCGAACTATGGCGCCGACAGCTGAACATTTTGCCTACCCTCAGCGCATGCGCCTGCCTTAGCGTGACAGAGCAGCACAATCCGCTCTCTGTACACTCGCAACAAAAGTGACGGAATTTGTCAGTATGCTGGCTCACCCAGGGCATACTTTGTAGGCTACCTGAAAAATAAACGGTCACCGGCTTTCAGGTAGCCTCAAACCTTTACAAAGCGCATGATCTGAGCGCAGCTCAAAGCAAGCAGAGACGAAATGTGCGGGTAATATTTCAATCTTTTCCAAGCGTTCGAGAAGCGTGGCGTGCAGAAACGTACCTACAATAGGCTTGTAAAGGTTTCGGCCTTTTTCAGGTAGCCTCAAGCTGCATATTCAGTAATGATATTTTTCAGGTAGCCCCTATTCTCCTGCCGCAACAAACTATTATGGATATTCAAGACCAAAGTAACGAAAGCCTTGCCCTGCCGCCGCACTCCATGGAAGCCGAGCAGTCGGTATTGGGCGGGCTGATGGTGGATTCCTCCGCCTGGGACCGCATTGCCGGCACCATCTCGGAAGAAGACTTCTACCGCTACGAACACCGCCTGATTTTCCGCGCCATCGCCCACCTGGCCGAACGCAATCGCCCGGCCGACACCATTACCGTGGAAGAGGTATTGCAGCGCGAAGAGGTGCTGGAAGAGGCCGGCGGTTTCGGCTATCTGGTGGATTTGGCACAAAATACTGCCTCTGCCATCAACATCTCCCGCTACGCCGAAATCGTGCGCAGCCGCTCCATCATGCGCCAGCTCGCACAAGCTGGCACAGAGATTGCTAGGAATGCTTACAATCCTCAAGGTAGGGACGTCAAACAAATGTTGGACGAGGCGGAAGCCAAAATCTTTAAAATTGCCGAAAGCACCAGCAGAGTGCAACACGAATTCTTAGAGATGCCTGCCATGCTGAAAGAAGCCGTCGCCAAAATCGACAAGGCTTACTCAAGGGAAAATAAAGACGATGTAACCGGCATTCCGACCGGATTCATCGATCTGGATAAAAAAATAGCCGGTTTGCACGGTGGTGATCTCATCATCGTTGCTGGAAGGCCGGCAATGGGGAAAACCGCTTTTTCATTGAATATCGCGGAAAACGTCGCTATCAGTACGCACCTGCCCGTTGCCATCTTCTCGATGGAGATGGGCGGGGTGCAGCTGGTAATGCGTATGCTCGGTTCAGTTGGGAGGCTGGATCAGGGCTTACTCAAAACCGGTCAATTGCAAGACGAACATTGGGCTAGGCTCAATGACGCTCTACACAAACTGTCAGACGCCCCCATCTTTATCGACGAAACCCCTGCCTTAAATTCACTGGAAGTCCGCGCCCGCGTGCGCCGCTTAGCCAGAAGAAAAGGTAAATTGGGGCTAGTGGTTATCGACTACTTACAGCTGATGAGCGGCACCGGCCACAACAGCAATAACCGTGCGGCGGAATTGGGGGAAATCTCCCGTTCGCTCAAATCGCTAGCCAGAGAGTTGGATATTCCGATTATCGCCCTCTCACAATTGTCGCGTACTGTTGAATCCCGCACCGACAAACGCCCCATGATGTCCGACCTGCGTGAATCCGGTGCCATCGAGCAGGATGCCGACTTGATTATGTTCATGTATCGTGATGAATACTATCACCCCGATACTGACAAAAAAGGCATGGCTGAATGTATCATCGGCAAACACCGTAACGGCCCCACCGGTAAAATCCCGCTGGTGTTTACCGGCGAATTCAGCAAATTTGACAATGCAGTACATACTGGGCATACTTACTTTACTGAAGAATAAGAACAATCTTACTCAATCCACCTTTTTTTGTGCCCCATTTCCCATTTTAAAGTGATGGCCATGAAGACACGACAACATACACAGGGCTTTACCCTAATAGAACTGCTCATTACCCTAACCCTGATCGGAATTATGGCTACAATTGCCATGCCAAGCATGAGTAACTTTATCGCTACACAAAAGTTAGGTAATCGAATCAGCCAAATTACAACTATTTTCCGATTTGCCAGAACTGAGGCCGTACGCAGAAACAGTCCTGTTATCATCTGTGGCGGCATTAAACTTAAATCTGATGCCAAGCCCAATAATGGCTGCGATAAAGGAGGTAACTCCTTATTGGCGTTCATTGACAAAAATGGCAATAATGACTATGAAAGCGGTATTGTAAGTCCTAGCAATGACATGGACTTACGTTCGGTATTGATTAGTAATGAGTCAATAACAATTAGCAGTCTTGATATTGCACTTAGCAACCCAACTACCGATAAAACCCGCTTTATTTATATGCCAAATGGCACTTTTGGTGTTGGTCAGTCTAATGGCCAATACACATACTCTTCTAATTACATCAGAATAGCAGCTAGTGATGGAAAGCACGTCCGCATGGCTTTAATTACACCAAGTGGGCGAGTGATAACCTGCAACGGAAATATGACTCCTTCTGAATTCAATTCATTAACTGCAAGTAGCTATGCAACCTATTGTGCTTTATCTTAAAGCTTGAAGGAATAACCAGCATGTCTAATCATAAATTCATATTAAAGCCAGCACATCTTAATCAAGGTAGTACTCTATTAGAAGTACTCATTTCTGTATTTATTATGGCATTTGGCATTATGGCTCTTATGCTTGCACAATTAAAATCTGTGGGTAACGTCCGTGAAGCAGAAATGCAAACTCGTGTTGCTCAGGCCGTACAGAACCTATCTGCTGGTATGTTAAGCAACCCTGATGTAATCAATAATATTGGCACTCACTCAGCTGCCACAACCAAATTCACCTACACCGACTATAATAAATCAACACAAAATATTACTCCTACATCATCTGCCGTCGATATTACCGTATGTGGTAATGCAACCGGCATAAAGCGTAAGGCTCTCATCGCCTGCCAACTAAATGCATTTACTGCAGAACTGCAAAATGCATTACCCAATGCGACCGGCATTTCATATGCAATTACTAGTACCTCTGGTGATACGCCCACTACTACAATCGAGGTAAAATGGACAGAAAGTAATGGGGATACTCAAAATTCCGATGACTTTAACTATAGCTATAGTGCGGTTGTAGGAGACTAAATTATTATGAAATATCATCTATGCCGCTCTCCAAAGAGCAAACCACATATTCCAAATTTTCAGGCAAAACCACATGGATTTACTTTGATTGAATTCATGGTTGCTAGCTCGTTGGCATTGGTTGTTTTACTTGCCATTGGTATTACATATGGTATTACCAGTAGAATGCGTACAAACTCTGAAAGCCGTCTAGCTGCACAGCAAGACCTGCGCAATGCCTCAGAGTTAATTCTCCGCGACGCCCAAATGGCCGGCTCCTTTGGTTGTTTTAATATGGGGAATTTAGTACAAAAACAGATGCCTACATCACCTCATTCTACTGATGGCTTTCAATCCAATACTGCAAACTTTAAACTGGTTCTAGATGATCCAGCTTACAGTGGAATTAGTATAATGAATGCCAACACGGCTAAAAATACATTTAATATTTCTGGGTTCGTACCAAGTAATTCCTCTTCAGCACTAATTTTCGTATACGGGCAAAATCTTACTCCTGTCACAGAAGTAACTAATCCTACAGCAAAAGATGCTCCTAAAGAGTTAAGAGATGTTGCTAATGCTGGTGGCCCTATCGCTTTATCTTCTTGTGGCCGCATGTATATTGGTAATGGCAATACCCTTACTAATAACGGGAATGACCTAGTCATTGGCTCCAGTTTCGGTGGAGGATCAATTATTTCTCACTTTAGTGGTCCTGACGTTTTTTATCTCCCACAAACCACTCTATCCCAAGTCTATGGAGTTGCCTACGTTATTGGTCGAATTCCTAATGTTAACACCACAGCTGATGCTTTATATCGATTTACCCTGACACCAAGTGGTTCATGGGGGAACCCTCAATTGATGGTTTCTAACATCCAAGGAATGGATATCCATCAATTATATGCAGGCTGCAACAATACCAATACTTCTGTAACTTTCTCCAGCAACCGTACAACATTAGGAAATGCACCTGATGTAACTCGTATTTCTATGTTGCCAACCATTCTTGAAATGCGCTTGCAGCTTAATAATAACGCAGATACATATGGTACCGTTAACCAATATTTAATTAGAGCTAATGTTCGCGGAGGAAACGTATGCGCCAATCAATCGTAACTCAAAAACAACAAGGTTATACTCTATTCATCGTACTAATTATGATGTTGGTTATTGCACTAATTGTTGTTGCCAGCATGCAATCAACCAATACGGAAATGCGCATCAGCTCAAATGACGCGGATAGGAAATACGCCTTCTCTCTCGCTGAACAAGCACTACGGAATGGTGAACAACGTATTGTAGCTGAGCAAAATAAAGCGTTTACTGCTGTAGCCAATAGTGACTCTTGCAAAGATGGCATTTGTGGTGGTAAAGCATCTGATTCTATGCCTGTTTGGAAAAGAAGTGATTCCGTAGATCTAAATGAAGCAAACAAAGGTAGACACTGCTTAAAAAATCAATCGTCCAACACTAATAATGCTTGCTATATGGTAGAACGCTTGGGCGAAATTGCTGACCAAAACTATAAAAATGTTTTCCGTGTCACAGCCCGTGCATGGGGGGCCAACAATAATACAGTGGTCACTTTGCAGTCTTACGTTGAATATTCTGGCAAATGACAGGAATGTCCAATGAAAAAGAAAACTAGAGGCTTCACACTTGTAGAAATGATGGTTGTTATAGCCATAATCAGCATACTGGCCGCCATTGCTATGCCAGCTTATCAGTCTCATATTGAGAAAACACATTTAGCTGCCGCTAAAAACCATTTATTAGATATAGTTGCCCAAATGAGGCAGAATAAGCTACGTAACAATGGTAGCTATTCAACTGCAGGGCTCACTACCTTGGTTAATGGTAAGAATAGTGATTCAAAACGTAAGTATAATTTTGTATCAGCTCTAACAAACAGTGCAGATATCAACACCTACTACGTATACCTTCAGCCTAGGCAAAATGGCTATACTAAATCACTATATATTACTGCTGCGGGCACTATCTACGAGTGTAAAACTGTAAGTGAGGCACAAAGTAAATCACCTTCTTGTATGATGATTAACAAATAGGTTTTATTTTATATAACTAAGCCGGCTACTTGATACCAAGTAGCCGGCTTCTTATTCTTATCTATCGTAACTGTGCCCCAACAGTTTCAGCAGCAGCAATCAACCTCTGCACGATCTCTTCAACCGTATCATCTGTCAAAGTGCTTTCAGCGTCCTGCAAAATCACTTTTACTGCCATGCTTTTCATGTTTTCAGGTAGCCCTACTCCGCGATACACATCAAATAGCGTCACTGCCTGAATCAATGAACTCTTCACTGCCAAAAGTGCTTTCAAGAGGTTATCATACGACACCGCCTCCGGCATCACAAACGCCAAATCCCTGCGCACCGGCTGGAATTTCGATACTGCCTGATAGCGCGTTTTTTCGCGTTCCAACACGGCAGCCATATCGATTTCAAATACCAGCGGCGCCTGCGGCAAGTCGTATTTTTGCAGCCATTTCGGATGCAATTCGCCAACAAAGCCGATGACTTGGCCGTCTGAAGCAATATTGGCGGCGCGGCCGGGATGCAGGGCGGGATGTTCGGTTTTGACGAACTCAACTGCTTTGTTTTTCAACAGATTTTCTACATCTGCCTTGATGTCGTAAAAATCCGCGTTGCGCGTTTTCTCGCCCCATTGTTCGGGCATCGCCGCGCCGTACCACAGGCCGCCGATGCGTTCGTTTTGCACAAACAGGCCGTCTGAACCTTTGCTGAACACGCGGGCGATTTCAAACACACGCACGCGGTTTTGTTTGCGGTTCAAATTGTTTTGCAGAATTTCCACCAAGCCGCCGATGAGCGTGGAACGCATCACGGCATACTGCGCCGCCAGCGGGTTTTGCAGGCGGATGGGATTGGCGTTGGCGGCAAAATCGTGTTCCCACTGCTCGTCAACGAAGGCATAGCTGACCACTTCGCGGTAGCCGCGTGCCGCCATTTCGTTATAAACGGCAAAACGCGGACGGCGGGTTTCGGGCAGTTCCAACATTTTCAGACGACCTGACGTGTAATCGTCGGGGATATTTTCATAGCCGTAAACGCGGCCGATTTCTTCAATCAAATCGGCTTCGATTTCGATGTCGAAACGGAAACTCGGTGCGGTAA
The DNA here is from genome assembly GCF_057315495.1 of Eikenella sp. Lineage (NCBI taxonomy): Bacteria > Pseudomonadati > Pseudomonadota > Betaproteobacteria > Neisseriales > Neisseriaceae > Eikenella > Eikenella sp. The sequence goes on along the minus strand of NZ_DBHKXY010000043.1, from coordinate 5,156 downwards.
CGCGGAAGCCTTCCGCCGTTTTTTCAGGTTGCAAGCCCAAGTGCTGCAAAATGGTTTCCACCTGTTCGGCAGGAATGTCCACGCCCAACACGGTTTTCAGACGACCCAAACGCAATTCAACCTGCTTCGCTTCAGGCAATTCGCCCAACGCTTCCACCATTTTGCCCGCCGCACCGCCGCAGATTTGCAAAACCAATTCGGTAGCGCGTTCGATGGCATCAGCCTGCAAACGGTAATCCACACCGCGCTCAAAGCGGAACGACGAATCTGATCCAAAACCGTATTGGCGCGATTTGCCGGCAATGATTTCAGGCGCAAACCAAGCCGCTTCCAGCACGATATTTTGTGTGTCGTCTGAAACCGCGCTTGCCGCACCGCCCATCAGGCCTGCCAAACTCAACGCGCTTTTTTCATCGGCTACCACCAATGTGTTTTCAGACAAAGAGACGGTTTTCTCATTCAGGCATTCCAGCGTTTCACCTTCACGCGCGCGGCGAATGTGCAGGCTGCCTGAAAGTTTGTCGGCATCGAAAACATGCATCGGCTGACCAATTTCCAGCATCACATAATTGCCAATGTCCACCAGCGCGGAAAGGCTGCGGATACCGCTGCGTTCCAAACGCTGCTTCATCCAATCCGGCGTAGCGGCGCGCGCGTTCACGTTTTCAATCACGCGGCTGATAAAGCGGCCGCAATCGGCAGGCGCATCAATCTGCACGGGCTGTTTGCGGCTGCCCGTGATGGGCGCGGCATGGATTGCAGGCTGCTTGAACGCGCAACCTGTCAGCGCGGACACTTCACGCGCAATGCCTTTGATGCTCAGGCAGTCGGCACGGTTCGGTGTGATTTTCAGGGTGAACACCGTATCGTCCAAATCCAGATATTCGCGGATGTTTGCGCCGACGGGAGCGTCTTGCGGCAGAATGTGCAAGCCGTTCACGCCGTCGTCGGGCAGACCGAGTTCGTCGGTAGAACACAACATCCCGTTCGACACCACACCGCGCATCTTGGTCGGCTTGATTTTGAAATTGCCCGGCAACGCCGCACCCGGCAGCGAACACGGCACTTTGATGCCCACTTTCACATTCGGCGCACCGCACACAATCTGCACCAACTCCCCCGTACCCGCATCAACTTGGGTAACGTTCAAACGATCGGCATCAGGATGTTTTTCAACGGATTTCACTTCGGCAATCACCACACCTGTAAACGCAGGCGCGGCAGTCTCGGCTTCTTCCACTTCCAAGCCGGACATGGTTAACAAATGTTCCAGCTTATCGGCGGAAAGTTCGGTATCGGCTTGGGTTTTCAGCCATGAGTAGGAGAATTGCATGTTATGTTCTCAATCAATTAATTAACTTTTTTTATCAGATTTTGATTTCAGACGACCTGTTTGCTTGGTGGGGTGCAGGCTGCTTTCTAACTTTGTTGGGGCTATTGCTTTCAGGTAGCCTTATTTAGATTTCTGCGGTGTAGGCTGCTTTTCCATGTTCAGGCAGCCTGCATAATCATTTCGCAAACTGTTTTAAAAAGTTCAAATCGTTATCAAAAAACAGTCGCAGATCGTTCACGTTGTAACGCAACATAGCAAAACGGTCGAGACCGATGCCGAAGGCGAAACCGGTGTATTTTTCGGGGTCGATATTCACGTTTTTCAACACGTTGGGATGCACCATGCCGCAGCCGCCGACTTCCAGCCATTTGCCGTTTTCGCCCATGATGTCGATTTCGGCGGACGGTTCGGTGAACGGGAAGAAAGACGGGCGGAAACGTACTTGCAAATCATCGCGTTCGAAAAAGCGGCGGATAAAGTCGGTAAACACGGCTTTCAAATCGGCGAAGGTTACGCCCTCTTCTACCCACAGGCCTTCAGCTTGGTGGAACATGGGCGAGTGCGTAGCATCGCTGTCGACGCGATAAACGCGACCAGGGGCGATAATGCGGATGGGCGGCTCTTTTTTGTCGAGCATATAGCGGATTTGAATCGGGGAAGTGTGCGTACGCAAAACATCGCCGTTTTCAACGTAGAACGTATCCTGCATGGCGCGGGCCGGGTGGTTTGCAGGAATGTTCAGGGCTTGGAAGTTGTGGAAATCGTCTTCGATTTCTGGGCCGTCTGCCACTTCAAAGCCCATGCCGTGAAAGAGTTCGACTACGCGCTGCAAGGTCAGGGTTACGGGATGCAGACCGCCATTTTCCTGCACACGTCCGGGCAGGGTAATATCGAGTGCTTCGGCGGCAAGCTGGGCTTGGAGCTTGGCTTCGGCCAACTCAGTGCGTTTGGCATCGTAGGCGGCTTGGAAACGTTGCTTGCATTCGTTGATGAACGCGCCGACGGTTTTTTTCTCTTCGGGCGGCAGGCTGCCGAGCTGTTTGAGCAGGGCGTTGAGTTCGCCGGTTTTGCCGAGATACTGGGCTTTGACAAGTTCGAGGGCTTGCTGGTCGGCGGTGTTTTGGATGGCGGCAATGCCTGCGGCGGCAATTTGTTCTGCGTTTTGCATGTTTTATTGTGAAATGATGGTGAGAATGAGATGGCACACCTACAGGCTACCTGAAAAATCTGGCAGTAGAACCCAAGGTGGGAAAGGCCGCATTTTAGCCGAAAATGGGCTGTTTTTATAGCAGACCGGCAAAGCGGGCGGCGGATAAAAAGCTAGGCTTTGCCCTGCATATTGTAGTGTTCGATTTTGAAACCGCCGTTACGGTAGGCAGCAAAGCGGCGGCGGGCGGCGGCAAGCTGGGTTTCACTGCGGCCAACGATTTCCAGCACACGTTCCGGCGTATTCGGAGCATCGCTCCACAAGTCTGCCGATAAATTCAACACCACCAGGCTGCTGTCCGCTGCAGGCAGAGTTTCACCCTCGGCCAGCAGTATCGGCGGTTCTGTCGGGCAAGGGTTTTCTTCGGGCAGCCAAATTTCGTGCGGCAGAAAGCTTTCGGCCTCGAATGACCACAGTTGGCGACTGAGGGTTGCCAACTGTTCCGCACCACTGCTCCAAACCAGTACGCGGCAGCCGGCTTCAACTGCACGCTTGGCCAATCGGCAGGCAAAGATTTCTAAGTCGGCAACGTGGGTGTAGAACGTAACGGTGGGCATGAGGCTACCTGAAAAATGATTGAGGAGAGTGGACTGGCAAAACTGGTTTATCTGCGCTCTGCCCTACGACGAAAGCTACCTGAAAATAGCTTTACGGAGCGTTTAGATTTTCAGGTAGCCTGTTCATTGCTAGCGAAGACTTGTGGCACTTAAGGAGTGTTGCCTTGCGGCAAAGGCCACCTGAATTGGACGATTAGGCTAGCGACTACCTGAAGTGATGTTTTGGTGCAGCCAAAGCTGAGTTTCTGTGAGACTAAAACGACTTTTCAGATATCTCGAACTTTCAGGTAGCCTGTTGGCACTCAGTGTTGGTCTAGCCAGCGTTCGGCATCGAGAGCGGCTTGGCAGCCGGAGGCCGCGCTGGTGATGGCTTGGCGGTAGGTATGGTCTTTCACGTCGCCGGCCGCCCAAATGCCTTCGATGTTGGTTGCGCCGACGTTGTCGCCGCTGCCGCCTTTGGTTTTCAGGTAGCCTGCGTCGTCCATATCGAGCTGGCCTTTGAAGATGTCGGTGTTGGGTTTGTGGCCGATGGCGATGAATACGCCTTTGACGGCGATGTCTTCGCTGCGGCCGTCGTTGAATTTCAGCCGCGCACCGGTTACGCCGCTGTCGTCGCCCAATATTTCTTCCAATACGGCTTCGGTTTTCAGGATAATTTTGCCCTCTTCCACGCGGCGCATCAGTTTGTCCACCATGATTTTTTCGGCACGGAAGCTGTCGCGGCGGTGTATCAGGGTAACGGTGTTGGCGATATTGGCCAGGTAAAGCGCTTCTTCCACGGCGGTGTTGCCGCCGCCGACTACGGCTACGTCTTGTTTTTTGTAGAAAAAGCCGTCGCAGGTGGCGCAGGCGGACACGCCGCGTCCGGCGAAGGTTCCTTCGCTCGGCAGGCCGAGGTATTTGGCCGATGCGCCGGTGGCGACGATGAGTGCGTCGCAGGTATATTCGCCTGCATCACCAATGAGTTTGAACGGGCGTTGCTGCAATTGCGCGGTGTGGATGTGGTCGAAAACGATTTCTGTGCCAAAGCGTTCGGCGTGGGCGAGGAAGCGCGCCATCAGTTCGGGGCCCTGCACGCCGTCGGCATCGGCAGGCCAGTTGTCCACTTCCGTGGTGGTCATAAGTTGGCCGCCTTGTTCCAAACCGGTGATGATGACGGGACTGAGGTTAGCGCGGGCGGCATAAACGGCGGCGGTGTAACCTGCGGGGCCGGAGCCGAGGATGATGAGCTTGTGGTGCTTAGGCATAGTCTTCTCCAAATAAAATGGCGTTTATTGTACCCGCTTTCGTACATAAAAACACCGCCGGCAATGGCAGGCGGTGTATAAGCATTTCGTACTTATTAGGGGTTGGCCGCAGCTGGTTTGTTGGCAGCCGGACGGGCGGCGGCAGGTTTGCTGGCAGACGGTTTAGCTGCGGGAGTAGCTGGTTTGGCGGCAGCTGGTTGCGGTTGTTGCTGTTGAGTAGCAGGGCGAGCAGCCGGAGCACGGGCAGCCTGACCATTACCGACGGTAATTTCTGAAGAAATCTTCTGATAAATGCCGTTACCGATACCACGCACGTTTTTAATGTCTTCAGGAGATTTAAACGGGCCGTTGGCGGTACGATATTCCACGATTGCAGCAGCTTTAGCCGGACCGATACCGTTCAAGGTTTGCAACTCTTGTGCAGTGGCAGTATTGATATTAACTTGTGCTAATGCCCAAGAAAAACTCAGCAAGCTAACAATGACGAATAAAAACTTCTTCATAATTTTAACTCCTTGAAGTCTAGTAAAAAAGGTATTACTGATCACAACTATAAATTAGCACCATCCATAGCGCAACCAGTTTTACCCTTAAATAACAAATAATTGCATTTTGCACACTTACTTATATAAAGTTACCGAGTCACCCATCTAATCTTCCTGCATAACCTTTTAATAATAAATGAAATTAAATAGAAATCTGTATTCTATTCAAAAGTCAAATATACCCATACATCCCAATAGACAGATTAAATAATTCTCATCCAAGGTTCCTTTCCCCACATCCTTTTTGATCTTAGCACTGTAATCTAG
>NZ_DBHKXY010000042.1:0-34496 GCF_057315495.1 Eikenella sp. | reverse complement strand
GGCTTGCGGGGGGGCTTTAGCACCTTTTTTGTTACTTATGCCTTAATTCACTATATTACAGCCAACGCAAAAGCCGGCATCTTAAGATACCGGCTTTTAGTATGGGTAACCCCGCGAATGCCGCTTTGGCTCGATTCGCTTGAACCTTGAATCAAGGTTGGCCACTTCCGGCAGTTTCGGGTACGTCCACGAGGAACGCGCACGCCCACCACTCAATCTGCAGCCTGAAGCGAAATTATTGGTTCAAAGGAATAGTGTGCCTTCACAAACACCGCAGGGTTATAAAGAAGAATAATCGGTTTACTTTTCCAAATCAAGTGCTTTATCGCAACTTTCAATCATGGTGCTTATTCTACGCTCAATTTCGCCAATTGCCAAACCATCTTTCGCGCTCATTTTAAGCAGGTCGTGGGTGAGGTTCAGCGCAGCCATAATCACTATTTTGTCGGTTTCCACAATCCGGCCGGAAGATTGGATCACGCCAATCTTCTGGTTCAGCATATGCACCGCCTGCAGCAAAGTTTCTTTCTCGCTGTTGGGCGTGCCGATGTTGAACTGGCGCCCTAGGATATCTACATTGACTTGTTCGATACTCATACAACCTGCTCCTTAGCGGCGGGCATCGGCAAGCGTTGTAGCAAGGCGCGGATATCTGCGGCACTTTGCTCCAATAGCTTGCGGTAAGCAGCGTTTTCTTGCTGTAGGGCTTCAATCTGGCTGGTGAGCTCGCGCTCCATGCGTGACATTCTTTCACTATAGGCCAGTTGCAAGCCATCCATAGTAGCGCGATGATCATGGCGCTGTTTCTGCCAAGCCGCATCCATCTCGCTGATTTTTTTGCTCAGCGCCTGCTTTTCACGCACAGCAGCCTGATAACGGCTCCCCAGTGTTTCGATGGAGTTTTGCAAATGTTCAAGTTGATTATTCATGAATCTGTCTCTTGCTAAATCTCTGGCTGCCAGAATCAGCAACCTGGCCGCATTATACTGAAACTTGCGCCATACGGAACAAACACTGGGAAAATTTATAATTAAATACCTTCTGTAAAATCCGCTCGCATTACGATGGCAAGATAGGTTCGGTGGTAATTATTCGCTGCGGATTTCGCGCAGCATCAACCGCTCGGCCACATCATTCACATCAACACGGCCGTCTAAAAGCTCGTTCAGGATGCGCGTGATGGGCATTTCAATACCAAGTTTGGCTGCCTGCGCTCCAGCTTCTCGGATGGTGTACACGCCTTCGGCCACATGGCCGAGTTCGGACAAAATCACGGGCAAGGGCTTGCCTTCGGCCAGTTTGAGGCCGACTTGTCGGTTGCGCGAGAGCGAGCCGGTGCAGGTAAGGATCAGGTCGCCCATGCCGGCCAAACCCATCAGAGTGGTTTGCTTGGCACCCAAGGCCAGTGCCAAGCGGTTGATTTCGGCCAGGCCGCGCGTCATCAGGGCGGCGCGGGCATTGAGGCCGTATTGCAGACCGTCGGCAATGCCCACCGCGATGGCCATCACATTTTTCACGGCACCGCCCACGCCCACGCCCACCATATCGTCGTTGGCATACAGGCGCAGTACAGCGGAGCTAAGTGCGGCGGCGAGTGATTCAATCCAAGCCGTGTTGTCGGAGGCGAGGGTAACGGCGCAGGGCAACTGTTGCGCCAATTCTTGGGCAAAACTGGGACCGGACAAAATACCGATGCGCGGGTTGTCCGGCAGCTCTTGGCGGGCGACTTGGTGCGGCAGTAGGCCGCTGCCCTGCTCGAAACCTTTGCAGGCGGTGAGCACGGGAATATCGCCCCAGCTCCATTGCCGCATGGTTTGCAAACTGCCGCGCAGGCCGGCGGTGGGCGTGGCAATGATAACAAGCTCAGGCTTGGGCGGCGGCGTATCGGCAATGCTGAGTGCTTCGGGGAAGGGGAAATCTTTCAGGTAGCCTGAGTTGATGCGCTCGGCACGCATGGCGGCGGCATGTTCGGTTTCGCGTGTCCACAGGCAAACTTGCTGGCCGTTTTGGGCAAAGTGGATGGCAAGGGCAGTGCCCCAGGCGCCGGCGCCGATGATGCAGATTTGCATAGTGTGCTCCTGTGTTGGTTGCTTGTGATAAAGGCTACCTGAAAAACGGCAAACGGATTTGAACTTCGCAGAAACTCCGCTTCGCCACGTTTTCAGGTAGCCTTTTATACTCTAAATACTGGCGTTTAATCAGCCGTCAAAGCGCTTGAACGCCAGCGTGCCGTTGGTGCCGCCGAAGCCGAATGAGTTGGAAATGGCGGCACGGATGGACAGGTCGCGGGCTTCGTTGGCGCAGTAATCCAAATCGCAGCCGCCTTCAACGTCTTGCTCGAAGATGTTGATGGTGGGCGGTGATTTTTGGTGATACAGCGCCAACACGGAATACACGGCTTCCACACCGCCGGCACCACCGAGCAGGTGGCCGGTCATGGATTTGGTGGAGTTGACCACCAGTTTTTTGGCGTGCTCGCCGAAGGCAAGTTTCAGCGCGGTGGTTTCGTTGGCATCGCCCAGCGGGGTAGATGTGCCGTGCGCGTTCACATAATCGATGTCGCTCGGATTGAGGCCGGCATCTTTCAAGGCGCGTGCCACAGCCAATGCTGGGCCTTCGGCATTGGGCGCCGTAATGTGGTGTGCATCGGAGCTCATACCGAAACCGGCCAGTTCGGCGTAGATTTTTGCGCCGCGTTTTTTGGCGTGTTCGTATTCTTCCAACACCAGCACGCCGGCACCTTCACCCATCACGAAGCCGTCGCGGTCTTTATCCCACGGGCGGGAAGCAGTGGCGGGATCGTCATTACGGGTAGACAACGCCTTCATGGCGGCAAAACCGCCCACGCCGAGCATACACACCGCGCCTTCAGCACCGCCGGCCACCATCACGTCGGCATCGCCATATTGAATCATGCGGGCAGCATCGCCGATACAGTGCGCACCGGTGGTGCAGGCCGACACAATGCCGTAGCTGGGACCTTGGTAGCCTTTAAGGATGGTAACGTGGCCGGCAATCAGGTTGATCAACGATCCGGGAATAAAGAAGGGGTTGATGCGGCGCGGGCCGTTTTCGTGCACCACGATGCCGGTTTCTTCAATGGAAGGCAGGCCGCCAATACCGGAACCGATGTTCACGCCCACGCGGGTTTTATCCAAGGCGGCGTAGTCGTCCAGCCCGGCGTCGGCCACCGCCTGCAAGGCAGCGGCAATGCCGTAGTGGATAAAGGCATCCATGCGGCGCGCTTCTTTGGCGCCGATGTAATCGCCGATTTGGAAATCTTTCACTTCGCCGGCAATTTGGGCACTCAATTCGCCCGCATCAAAACGAGTAATCCGGCCAATGCCGCTCACGCCGGACAACAGGTTTTGCCAGGCATCGGCCACATTGTTGCCCACCGGGGAAATCTGCCCCAGCCCGGTTACCACTACTCTTCTCTGACTCATGATTGTTTATCTATCCTTCGGCCTGCCCGAAAGCGGCCGCAATAACAAAAACCTCTGCCCTTGGCGGGAAATACGCCGGGGCAGAGGCTGATATTCTGCTGTTAAACCTGCTGCCGATTAGTTGGAGCGGGAAGTAACGAAGTCAATGGCTTGTTGAACGGTAGTGATTTTTTCAGCTTCCTCATCGGGGATGTCGCAGCCGAAAGCTTCTTCCAAAGCCATTACCAGCTCAACCACGTCCAGAGAGTCGGCGCCCAAATCTTCGCTGAAAGAAGATTCGTTTTTCACTTCGCTTTCGCTCTTACCCAATTGTTCGGCAACGATTTTCTTCACACGTTGTTCGATATTTTCCATTGTGGGGTCCTTGTCCTTAAATAAACGGGGAAAAATTTTAAAGGTAGTTCTCTAAAAATGGCATTGTAACGGATTTATATGCGTTTTGCTATCCATGCCCTACAAAGATTTTGAGGCTACCTGAAAATAACGGTGCGCATATTAGCATAGCGCACGGCCTTTGCAAACTGCGCCAAAAAGCCGATATAAACAGGCAATGGTTGGCATCTGCCTTGATAGTGAAATTTCGCCAACAACTATAGCGTTAGCCGGCCCGGTATCCGCTACAACCATGCCACTATTTGCCCACCGTTTGACGCAAAAACACCAGCACGGCAGCCAGCTCGGCGGCCACTTCTTCCTGCGAGGCGTTGCCCGCATGCCCGCCGGCTTCGGGAGCGTAGAGGCGGCTGTTCACGCCGATTTCGCGCAAGCGGGCGTGGAATTTGAGCGCATGGGCGGGATGCACGCGGTCGTCACTCAGATTGGTGGTAATGAGGGCGGGCGGGTAGGTTTGGCCATCGTGCAGATTGTGGTAGGGCGAAAGTTTTTTCAGGTAGCCTCTATCCGGCTCAGCATCGGGATTACCGTATTCTTCCTGCCACGAAGCGCCGGCCAAGAGGTGCGGATAGTGCAACATATCGGTGAGCGGCACTTCGCACACCATGCTGCCGATGCTTTGCGGCACGGCACAATAAGCGGCGGCGCACACCAGCCCGCCGTTGCTGCCGCCCTGCAGCACAATGCGTTCGGGCGCAGACAAACCGCGCACGGCCAAATCCTGCGCCACGGCCACCAAATCTTCCGCGCTTTTGTGTTTGCGCGCCGCGCCTTGGGCGGCAGCATGCCAGGCCGGGCCGAATTCGCCACCGCCCCGAATGTTGGCCAACACAAACGCACCACCCTGCGCAAGCCAATGCCGGCCGATGACGCCCAAATAATGCGGCAGTTCCGGCACGCCGAAGCCGCCGTAGGCATACACCAGCGCGGGCGCGCTCGGCTCGCCGCCGCCCACGTGATAATACGGAATGCGCTCGCCATCGGCCGACACAGCGTGCAACTGCTGCACGCTTACCCCCTCCGGATCAAACTGCGCAGGCTGGCGGCGCATCACGCACCACTCCTGCCGCTGCAAATCCAGCGTATAGAGCGTGAGCGGCGAAAGGAAGCTGCTGGCCGCGATATACAGCACATCACCGCCCCAAGGCTGGTCGGCAAACTCCAGCACGCCCGCCCCTTCCAGCGGCAGCTCGGGCACTTCAGCTGGCTGCCACTGCCCCTGCTGCAGACGCCAAGCCTTGAGGCTACCTGAAACATTGTCCAGCAAGGTAGCAGCCACAAAATGGCGCGTGGTTTCCACGCTCTCCACCGACTGCCCCGCCTGCGGCGCAAACAGGCATTGCGCCTGCCCCAGCACGCCCTTGTTCAGCTTCACCGCCACCAAGCTGCCCGCCGCATAACTTTGATTTGCCCGCAGCCAGTCGTGCTTGAGCAACACCAGCAGCCAGCCGCCCAAATAACCGCAAATTTCACAAGTTTCAGGTAGCCCCAAAGGCAGCAGCGCCCCGTCTGAGGCTACCTGAAAATAACGGCGGCTGAAAAAGCCCGTGCTTTCTTCCAGCAAATCCAGCGGCGCACCCTGCGCATCCAGATAACGCCAAGCGTGCACCCACACCGACTCCGCCGCCGTTTGCAGCAGCGGCTGCGCCTCCTCGAAGCTCTGCCCGCGCCGCAACAGCCACGCCTCGCGCGGATAGCCCGAAGCCGTGAGCTGGCGCTCGTCCCAAGCCGGGCACACCCACACGCTGTCTTCATCGCGCCAGGCAATGTGGTTTTTGCCCGCCGGAAAGTGAAAACCGTTGGGCACCACCTGACGCGTTTCCAAATCAAATTCCAGCGTAAACGCCGCATCGCCGCCGCCCGGGCTGAGCGAGAGCAGCACCCGGTTCGGCTGCTCCACATAGTGCGACACGCCGTCTAAATACACATCCGCACCCAACACCGCATCAAAATCCGCCACCGAAAACAACACCTCCCATTCCGGCAGCCCGGCGCGATACGAAGCCGCGCTGCACACGCGGTACACACCCTTCGGAAACTCCTCGCTCTGATAAAAGTGATACATCCGCGCGCGGTGCTCCTGGCAAAACGGAATCTGCTGCTCGTCTTGCAACACCGCCAAAATATCGCGGCGCAGCGGCTCGTAATCCGGCCGGCTGTCCAGCCAGGCTTGCGTTTGCGCATGTTCGGCAGCGGCAAATGCGGCAGTTTCGGGAGCATTGAGGTTTTCAAACACGGCATAGCGGTCGGCAGACATTTTCAGGTAGCCTTTGGCAGAAAAATGGAAAGGAGGGCATTGTAGCAGTATTGGCGAGGAGGAAAGAGAAAGGCTACCTGAAAAGTGCACCGCAATTTAAACTGCATTGCGGTTCGCGCTTTCAGGTAGCCTTTGTCCTGCCGCTTGGTGTTACACGCGGCGAATGCTGTCTTTATAGTGTCCGGCGCGTTCGCCGCCGATCAGGCGCGGGCGGCTGGCGAGGGCGCAAACGTGGGCAGCGCCCAGTTCGCGCTGTTGCGGGCGCAGGGGGATTTGCACGTGTTTGATGTGCATACCGATGGAAGTGTCGCCGATGTCGAGCCCGGCGTGGGCGGTGATGAATTCCACTTCCACCGGGTCGCGCATATATTTGAAGGCAGCCAATTGGGCGCTGCCGCCGGCATGCAAGCCGGGCAATACATTCACGATTTCCAGTCCGTATTGTTCGGTCAGCTCGCGCTCCACGGCCAAGGCGCGGTTGATGTGCTCGCAGCCTTGCACGGCAAGGTAGATTTTGCGTTCGTTCAGGATGTCGAGCAGGGTTTTCACGACTACTTCGCCCACTTCCTGATTGGAATTTTTGCCGATACGGCCGCCGATCACTTCGCTGGTGGACAGGCCGAGCACAAAAATCTGCCCTTCGCCGATGGCGGATTGGTGCAGGATATCAAGCGCCAGGGCGCGGGTTTGTTCGGCTAATTGGGCTAGATCCATGAGATGCCTCCTTTATGCTTATTTTTGCTTATTGCCGCAAAACGGGCGGCTGGAAAGATTTTAGCAGCTTTGGGCGGGAATGGTTTTGATGGAGGATAAGATACGGCTCGGCGGTTGGCAAAAGGCTACCTGAAAACGAAGCTTCAACGCAATAAAACGCAGCATAGCGGAATTTCTGCGAAACTAAACTTTCAGGTAGCCTTTTGTTGTGGAAAAAGCAGGGCAGGATAGAGCCCATTGCACTGACTTTTGCAGTTCTGAGCTATTTGAGCTTTCAGGTAGCCTTCACACATTAGCATCCTGTTCACCTTTGCGCCTCGTGCCGGCGCGGGGCACTTCCTTTCTTTGCTTCGCCAAAGAAAGGAAGCAAAGAAAAGCGACTGCGGGCACAGGTTTGGCTTTGCCAAACTTCCCTCACTCCGCGCAGTTTTTCGGGCGGGCTCGCAACTTGCGGCTGCGCCGCTTCGAGCATGCAAGCCCTTGTTTCCCGAAAAATTGCGCTTCGTTCAGCTGCACCAGCAGACGGGTGGCAAGTTAGCTTAAGAAGCAGTGGTTATTCTGTTGGCATTGTGAATTAACACACAGCGATACCGCATTGACTCATCTTGTATCGATGTATTGGTTTGGCTATAGATGGACGAACTCAGACAAAATGTCGGCAGCAATGCCAACCTACAACAAATATGATATGCAAAGGCTACCTGAAATTTCAGGTAGCCTCTTTTCCTTTCCTGCCCAACAACTATCCGCCCTCGCCTCCCTGCTCTTTCACCAGCCGCCGTTCATACACGGATTGCGCCAGTGTGCCGGCGTCGATGTATTCCAGCTCACTGCCCAGCGGCATGCCTTGAGCCAGGCGGCTGACACGGTAGGGCAGATTTTTGAACAGCTCGGCCAGCACATAGGCGGTGGCGTTGCCTTCGGGGGTGAAGGCGGTGGCGATGATCACTTCTTCCACTTCGCTCTCTTGCAGGCGGGCAACCAGTTTGTCGAGCGCGATGTGCTGCAAATCCATGCCCTGCGCGGGGCTGATTTGCCCCATGAGCACGAAATAGAGGCCGTCGTGGCAGTGGGCGGCTTCCATGCCGGCCACGTCGGCGGGCAGGTGCACAATCATCAGGCGGCGGCCGTCGCGCGCGGGGTCGGCGCAGATGGCGCAGAGCTCGCCTTCGCAGAAGGTGTTGCACAGGCGGCAATGCTGCACGGCGGTGAGGGCGTGCTGCAAGGCGGCGGCCAGCTCGGCGGCGCCTTCGCGCTTGTGGCGCAGCAGCTCGTAGGCCATGCGGCGGGCGGATTTGGGGCCGACGTTGGGCAAAACTTCGAGGGCTTGGGTGAGGCGGGTGAAGGCGTCGATTTTTTTGCGGGTCATGGTTTGGGTTTCAGGTAGCCTGTTCACTCTTCCGGGTCGGTATGCAGGTAAGACAGGAATTCCGTGAACGAATCGGCGATTAGGATGGCGTTTTTCGCAAAGTTGGCTTCCGTGCTGATGTTGTCGCTCCACACGTCGCGCACATAGTAGTAAATCCTGCCGCTGTTTTTGTGCAGGCAGATGTAGTTGCCGCCCCAATCAAAGGCGTAGGGGATTAAATCGGGCGGCACTTCCATTTCTTCCCATTCGTTTACCGCCCTGCCCTCCAAGGTGAAATCGGGGTCGTCGCCAAAATCGCGGGCGTATCTGACGGCGATGAAATCTCTGATTTCGATATAGTCGTAATCGATGTTTGGGTTTTCAAATATGGGTTTGTTGGGTGTGCCGCCGTTCCACTTCAGATAATGCGCCTTAAAGTCTGTGGGGAAGGAGAGCCCCAATTTGCTTTCCACTTCCCGAATTTCTTGTTCGGAAATATTTTTTTCACAATCGTGAAATTCCAGCATTTTTGTGCCGCCTCCTGAATCAATCGGTATGTTTTCAGGTAGCCTTTCTTTGGGCGGCTACCTGAAATCATGCATCTATTCGCTGGCTTCGCTGTTGTCTTCCGCTGCGGTCGGGCTGTCGAACGAGGGCGGGGGCGGCAGCAGGTTGTTGAGCGTGAGGGCGGCGGGGTTGAGCACAGGGTGGCCGCTGAAGGAGGCGCTGTAGCCGCCGGCGCCGTTGCTGCGGATGGTGGTTTGCACGCCCAGCGGGAAAGTGGCGAGGTCGCTGATGTGGCCGAAGGGGAAGCCAGTGAGCACGGGTATGCCGCTGATGCGGCGCAGGGTACGGATCACGCTGGAGAGGTCGTAGCCGCCGTCGTACACGTCGCGCGCGTTGCCCATGCGGAAGTTGCCGAGCACGATGGCCTGCTGGCGTTTGAGGATGCCGGCCAGATGCAGGGTTTGCAGCATGCGCTCGAGGCGGTAGGGCTGTTCGCCCACGTCTTCGAGGAAGAGGATGCCGCCTTCGGGCTGCGGCAGGTAGGCCGAGCCGGCCAGGGAGGCAATCACGCTGAGGTTGCCGCCCCACATGGTGCCGTGCAGGGTGGGCACGTTGGCGGCCTGCACTTCCGATACTTGGATGCTCAAATCGGCACGGGTGCTGCCGTCGATAAAGGCTTGCATGGTGTATACCGAGGGCTGGGCTTTGCCGAAGCCGCTATAAAGCATGGGGCCGGCGAAGCTGCACATATTGCCTTGGGCGAGCAGGGCGAGCTGGATGGCGCACACGTCGCTGAAGCCGAAGAGCTGGGTGCCGTGTTCGCGCATCCGCGCGCCGAGCGAAGGCCAGTCGATATGAGGCAGCAGGCGTACTGCGCCGTAGCCGCCGCGCATGCCCATCAGCACTTGCGGGGTGGGCACTTTGCCGGAAGCCACGTCTTGGAAATCGGCGATGCGTTCGGCGTCAGTGCCGGCAAACCGCTGGCTGCGGCGCTCCACGGCCTGCTGGTTGGTGATGGTGAAACCGGCGTTATACAGGCGCAACAGCCCAGCCTGTGCCTGTTCGGCTCTAGGCGCGAAGCCGGAAGGAGCCACCACGCGCAAGGTGGTGCCTCCTCCACTGCGGGCGGGGCGGGATGGCGCATTGCCGCTGCCGGGTTTGTTTTGGTTGGTCGGCGACACGGGCATCGCCGGCGTGCTACACGCCTGCAACACGCCCGCACCGGCCAGAGTGGCGGAGGCGCTGAGAAAACGGCGGCGGGAAAGATGGGGGAACAGCATGGCGGGTTTCCTTAATCATTGAGTGGAGGCTACCTGAAAGCACAAGCTTCAACGCAGTTAAAACGAAAAATCAAACTGAGGTTCAGACAACCTGTTAGTGGTGTGGAGGCTACCTGAAAATGTTGTGCCAACCATGTTTCAGGTAGCCTTTAATGTAGAAATCAACAGCGTTGTTTACACTTTTGACTTTTGCTTGAAGACCCGTTTGAGCAGCTATCCGGCATTGTCAAGAATGTCGATAGACACGGGAAAGCCGCTCTGTTCTTGATAATGGCGGATAGCTGCTTAAGAGTCATTCAAGAAAAAACAAAAGCCGTCCGTCGTAGAAAAAGTGTAAACAACGCGACGATTTCCTACACCTTTTAACTTGGGCAGACGGCGGGCATTATACCAGCCCGTCCGCCGCCCCTTCCTTGGCCAACAATTCGGCCACCTGTCGCTGCCAGCCTTCCGGCAGCTCGGGCACGGCTTCGCGGCGCGGGGCGGCCCAAATCGAATCGGGGAAAAACGCATCGTTTGCAAAGCGGGCAATCACATGCCAATGCAGGTGCGGCACTTGGTTGCCGAAGCTGGCCAGATTGATTTTAGCCGGGCGCAACACCCGGCGCATCGCCGCTTCGGTACGCCACACCGCCGCCATCATTTCCTGCCGCTCTGCTGCGGGCAAATCCGTCATCTCGGCCACATGCTCGCGCCAAATCACGCGGCAAAACGCAGGCGCGGCGGGCGTGTCGTTTACGGCAATCACGCGCAGGCGGCTGTTTTGCCACAGCACGGTTTCATTTTCAGCACAGCACAGCGGGCAGGAGGCAGGCATTTCGGTTCCTTCCAAATGGTTTAACGAAGCTGGGCAAGGGTATAGCACGACGGCGGGTTTGCCAAGTGGGGTGGGAGAAAGGCTACCTGAAAGCGCCGCCTCAACGAAGTTAAAACTTCTCTTTCAGGTAGCCTTTACCTCGCCTGCCGGATTAGCTATATTCAAACTGTTTTCCACTCCCCATTTCCTCACGGATTTCCCCATGCGTTTCTTCCACCACCAGCAGCAATCGCGCCGCCGCACCGTGCGGCTGGTGGTGTTCTATGTGCTGGCCCTGATCGGCACAGTCGCCATCACTTCCGCCGGGCTCGGCAGCCTGCCGTTTTTGTTCGGTGCCAAAGTACGGCACAGCCTGTGGTGGTACTACCTGCCGCCCGCCCTGTTTGTATGCGCGCTCACCATCGGCCTGAGCCTGCACCGCCTGCGCGAACTGCGGCGTGGCGGCGAAGCAATAGCCAAGCGGCTGGGCGGCGAGGCCTTGCAGCTGGCCGATGCCACCTTTGCCGAGCGGCGGCTGCTCAATGTGGTGGCGGAAACCGCGCTTTCCGCCGGCCTGCCCACCCCGCCGGTGTACCTGCTGCGCCGCGACGGCAGCATCAACGCCTTTGCCGCCGGCATGAGCCCGCGCAGCGCCGTGATCGGCGTTACCCAAGGCGCCATCAACCTGCTCACGCGCGACGAGCTGCAAGCCATCGTTGCCCACGAATTCAGCCACATCCGCAACGGCGACATGCGCCTCAACTGTTATCTGGCCGCCTGGCTGCACGGCCTGCAGGGCATCGCCAGCAGCGGGCGCTATTTCCTCTACGGCCGCGATAACGAACATTATCTGGAATACCGCCGCCGCAAAAATGTAGACAACCATCCTTTCGACAACGGCGTGGAAATCGTGATGCAGTCCCTACCGCTGCAAGCCTTCGGCGTGCTGCTGATTGCGCTGGGCTCGGCGGGCAGCGTGTTTGCCCTCTGGCTGCAGGCTGCCGTGTGCCGCGAGCGCGAATTTATGGCCGATGCTTCCGCCGTGCAGCTCACCCGCCAAACCGCCCCGCTCATCGAAGCCCTGCGCAAAAGCGCCCGCACCGCCTCCTGCCGCCTCGCCTCCCCCGAAGCCCCCGAATATGCCCACCTGATGTTCGGCCGCATCCGCCCCAGCGACCTCGCCGCCACCCACCCGCCGCTCATCGAACGCATCCGCAGGCTCGATGCCGCCGCTGCCCGCCGTCTGGCCGAAGAACTGGCCTATGCCGACAGCCTTGCCCTGCCTTCCCCCGTTCACCTCAGCTTCGCCGCCCCGCAGCCGATGAGCGCCGAAGCCGAAGAAGCCGAACACCTCTACCGACATCGGCAGGCCCTGATGCAGGCGCGTATCCACCGCCACCGCCCGTCCGCCCCGTATCTGCCCCTGCAAGCCGACTGGCAGGCCGCCGCCTACGATGGCGAATATGCCTCTGCCGCCCTGCTCTGCCTGTTTCAAGTGCCCGCCCTGCCCGCCGGCTGCTGGCACCAGGCCGAACACAACGGCGGCATCAGCCCCTTCGTTTGGCAACAGCTCGCCCGCTTGCAGCAGCATCCCCTGCTGCCCAGCACCGAACTGCTCGAACACCTCCTACCCGCCCTCGTGATGCAGGAAGACCATGTCCTGCAAGCCCTGCTCGACCAAATCCGCAACCGCTTCCGCAAACACGGCACCAACCTCGAACAAGCCTACCTCTGGCTGCTGCTCAAAGCCTATCTCGCCCCTGCCCCGCAGCCCGGCCGCCTCACGCAGCATCCCGCTGCCGAAGCCCTAGCCCGCGCCGCCGAGCTCTCGCCCAAACAGCTGCAAACCGCCGTGAAAGGCGCGCTGCTGCTCACCGAGCCCGCCAAAATCGCCCTGCTGCGCCCCCTCGCCGCTACCCTCCTCGTTCGCCGCCCCCTGCTCTGGCGCTACCTCTGCGTGCGCCTCGATGTCGGCGCCTGGCACTTCGGCCTGGCAGGCAGCAAAGGCTGAAAGGCTACCTGAAACTTCCCCGCTGCCGTTTTTCAGGTAGCCTTCAGCCAAACAAAAACACATTCCAAAAGGAAAGCCATGAAACGCCTGCCCACCCTCCTCTCCTGCCTTTTTCTCCTTACCGCCTGCCAGAAAGACCCGCCATGCCCACCGCCGCCTCCGGCCCGCAGCCTCTGCAAACCAGCGAGCCGCAAATTACCGAGCCGCGAACCAACGAAGAAATCCGCGCCACCGCCGAAAAATTCCTCGCCCAATACCGCTATCTCGATGCCGCCTCCTGGGCATACGAACTCCAACAGCGCGGCGTGACCCTGCCGCCACACCTGCAGGCCGTGCTGGACGAAATGCACTACGACCCCGAAGCCCCCCTCTCCACCGGCAGCATCTTCGCCCTCAGTCCACAACAAATCGCCCGCCTGCAACCCAAAGCCGAAAACGGCGACACCGCCGCTGCCATCCGCCTCGCCCAATACTACCGCATGGCCTCCGGATTCACCCCTGAAGACAAACGCCTGGCCGACTACTGGGAAGCCAAAGCCGCCGGCGCCAGCCAAGCGCAATAAAACCACGGGCAAAAAAAGGCTACCTGAAACGCAACGCAGCAAGGTTTCTGCGAAGCTAAATTTTCAGGTAGCCTGTTCTTATCCAAATAGCTTACAGCACGTACCGCGCCAAATCTTCCTGTTCGGCTACTTCGGCCAGCCGCTCATCTACATAGGCGGCAGTAATCTGCGTGGTGCCTTGCGGGGCGTGGAAGGATACGTCTTCCAGCAGTTTTTCCAGCACAGTGTGCAGGCGGCGGGCGCCGATGTTTTCGGTTTTCTCGTTCACTTGGAAGGCGATTTCGGCCAGGCGGGTGATGCCGTCGGGAGCGAAATCGAGCTCTACGCCGTCGGTGGCCAGCAGGGCTTGGTATTGCTTGGTGAGGCTGGCGTCGGTGCTGGTGAGGATGGCTTGGAAGTCTTCCACGGTGAGGCTGCTCAATTCCACGCGGATGGGGAAACGGCCTTGCAGCTCAGGAATCAGGTCGCTGGGTTTGCTTAAATGGAAGGCGCCGGAAGCGATGAAGAGGATGTGGTCGGTTTTAATCATGCCGTATTTGGTTTGTACGGTGGTGCCTTCCACCAACGGCAAAAGGTCGCGCTGCACGCCTTGACGCGATACGTCACCGCCGTGTCGGTTGCTGTTGGCCGCGATTTTGTCGATTTCGTCGAGGAACACGATACCGTGCTGCTCCACGGCATGTACGGCCTGTTCGCGCAGTTCTTCTTCGTTAATCAGTTTGGCGGCTTCTTCGTCCAGCAAGAGCTTCATGGCGGCAGCCACTTTGATTTTGTGCGGCTTGGTGCGGCCTTTGCTGAGGTTGGCAAACATGTCTTGCAGCTGGCTGCTGAATTCTTCCATCCCGGGCGGGCCCATCACTTGCATGGAGGTGGGCGAGGCTTGGCTCAGTTCGATATTGATTTCTTTATCGTCCAATTCGCCCCGGCGCAGCATTTCGCGGAATTTTTTGCGGGTGTGGCTTTCGGGCTGCGGTTCGGCCGGTTCGCCTTCGAAGCCGGTTTGCGGCGGGGGCGGCAACAGCGCGTCGAGCACGCGGTTTTCGGCAGCATCTTGGGCGCGGTCGCGATTTTTGCGCACGGCCTGCTCGCGCAAATTCTTCAGGGCGATTTCCATCAAATCGCGCACGATGCTGTCCACATCACGCCCCACATAGCCCACTTCGGTAAACTTGGTGGCCTCGATTTTGATAAACGGCGCATTGGCCAGCCGTGCCAAACGGCGGGCAATTTCGGTTTTGCCCACGCCGGTGGGGCCGATCATCAGGATATTTTTCGGCACGATTTCGCTTTGCAGCGGCTCGGCCACCTGGCTTCTGCGGTAGCGGTTGCGCAAGGCCACGGCCACGGCCTTTTTGGCCTGCTGTTGGCCGATGATGTGTTTGTCCAGCTCATGGACGATTTCTTGCGGGGTCATCACGGAAGTGCTCATAAAACGGCTCCCAAATAGCTTGATCAAATATAGGGCGGATGAACTTAACTTTAGCCACGGCGTTGGTTCGCTTGGAATCGAAAGGCAATCTAATCCGCCATCACGAACAGCAGGCAAATGGCACCGCTGCTGCGAAAATCAAGGGCAGCTGACTAGTTTGCCCGAGAGTTTGGTTTCAGGTAGCCTGTTGGCGTAGCATCTACCAAGAAAAAGGCTACCTGAAAATACGGCGCAACCCCGCACCTAAAGCGAGCCGCTTGCGGCATACCGTCCACCCAATACCACGGTAAAACGGTATTTTTTCAACAAATGCTTGCGCCCGTATGGCAAATTACCCTAAAATCCGCTGTTTTCTTATTGATCAAATTTCCCGAAGGAAGAAGGAATAATAATATGGTAGTTATCCGTTTTTCGCGCGGCGGCTCCAAGCATTCTCCGTTTTTCAACATCGTGGTAGCCGATTCACGCAACCGTCGTGACGGCCGCTTCATCGAGCGCGTTGGTTTCTACAACCCCGTAGCCAACGAAAAACAAGAACGCGTACGCCTGAACACCGAACGCCTGAACTACTGGGTGAGCCAAGGCGCGCAAGTGAGCGACGCCGTTGCCCGCTTGGTAAAAGAGCAGCAGAAAGCCGCTTAATCCCGGAATACCCGCCATGAGCCGCAGCCAAGACAACTGGGTAGCCATGGGCTATGTGAAAGGTGCTTTCGGCATCAAAGGCTGGGTAAAAGTAGCCGCCGATACCGAATACGCCGACAGCCTGCTGGACTACCCTGTATGGCAGCTGAGCAAAGACGGTGTTTCCCGCAGTTATACGCTGGAAAACGGCCAGGTGGCCGGCGATGAATTGCAAGTAAAATTCGCCGAAATAAGCGACCGTGATGCCGCACAGCTATTGCGCGGCTACACCATCGAAATCAAACGCAGCGATTTTGAGCCCGCTCAAGAAGGCGAATACTACTGGGCAGACTTGGTCGGCTTGACGGTGCACAACCGGCAAAACGAACTCATCGGCACAGTAAACAGCCTGATGGAAACCGGTGCACATGATATTTTGGTGGTGGATGGTGAGCATGGCCGCAAACTAATCCCGTTTGTCGATCACTACATCGACAATGTGGATTTGGAACAAGGCAGCATCATTGCCGATTGGGGCTTGGATTACTGATGTATATCCAAGCCGTTACCCTGTTTGGCGAGATGTTCCGCAGCATCACCGACTACGGCGTAACCGGCCGCGCCCTGCAACGCGGTTTATGGCATTTCAACAGCATCAACCCACGCCAGTTTGCCGACAACAAATTAGGCTACATTGATGACAGACCTTTCGGCGGCGGCCCAGGCATGATTATGATGGCCGAGCCACTCCAATCGGCAATCGATGCTGCCAAAGCGCAGCACAACGGTAAAGTGGTTTACCTCAGTCCGCAAGGCAGCCCGCTCACACATCAAAAAGCAGCCGAACTGGCTAAACTAGATGGTCTGATTTTGGTGTGCGGCCGCTACGAAGGCATAGACGAGCGCCTGCTAAGCAGCGTCATTGATGAAGAAATCAGCATTGGCGACTTTGTAGTATCTGGTGGCGAATTGCCGGCTATGATGCTGATGGATGCAGTGTTGAGGCTGATCCCCGGCGTACTGGGCGATGCCGACTCGGCCGGGCAGGATTCTTTTGCCAACGGCCTCTTAGACTGCCCGCACTACACCCGCCCAATAGAATTTCAGGGCATGACCGTGCCCGCTGTATTGCGCAGCGGCAACCACGCCCTGATTGCGGAATGGCGCTTAGAACAAGCGTTGCGCCGCACCCTGCAGCGCCGACCAGACCTTTTGGCCGGTCGCGCATTAACCCCAGAGGAATCTAGGCTCCTGCAGAAAATCCAGCAGGAGGAACGAGATATCCCATCATAAACTTAAGGACTATAGCAATGAACTTGATTCAACAGCTCGAACAGGAAGAAATAGCCCGTTTGAACAAAACTATCCCCGAATTCGCTCCCGGCGACACCGTATCCGTTTCCGTGCGCGTAACCGAGGGCAACCGTACCCGTCTGCAAGCCTACGAAGGCGTGGTAATTTCCCGCCGCAACCGTGGCCTGAACAGCAACTTCATCGTGCGCAAAATCTCTAGCGGTGAAGGCGTGGAACGTACTTTCCAGCTGTATTCTCCCAACGTGGAAAAAATCGAAGTGAAACGCCGCGGCCACGTTCGCCGTGCCAAACTGTACTACCTGCGTGGCCTCACTGGTAAAGCCGCCCGCATTAAAGAAAAATTGTCCGGCCGCAAACTGGAAGATTAATCTTTGCTGTTATCGAAAACCTGCCCGCTGTGGCAGGTTTTTGTTTGCGGCTTGACTCTTCAATCGCTTTGTCTCATCTATAGGAGTATTGAAGTAACACAATGAATACAAATCACAATACCGCATAATAAAAGACTGCCTGAAAGTCCAGCTTCATAGAAACTCATAAACCTATTCTGCAGCGCCCATTACCTTTGTTTTCGCGAAACTCACCCCATTCATTTTCAGGTAGCCTATACGCAACCACACGCCACCATATTCCCAGCTTGTTGCTTACACGCCGCCTTTTACCTTTGCGCCCATCAGCCCGCTTTTTCAGGTAGCCTGTCTCCACTTAAAATAATACCCTTTCACTTCACCGCTTTTGCACCATGACCACACAAATCGGCATTGATTTAGGCACCACCAACTGTCTCGTCGCCCAATTCATCAATGGCGAAACCCGCCTGATTCCCAATCGGCTCGGCCACACACTTACACCTTCCGTGGTGAGCGTGGCAGACGACGGCACGATACTGGTGGGGCTGGCCGCACGCGAGCGGCTGCGCACCGCCCCGCAGGCCACCGCCTCCGCCTTCAAGCGCTTCATGGGCACCGACAAAATCTTCCGGCTCAACGGCAAGAAATTCCGTGCCGAAGAACTTTCCGCACTGGTGCTGCGCCAGCTGAAAGAAGATACCGAAGCCGATTTGGGCGAAGAAGTGCGCGACGTGGTGATTACCGTGCCCGCCTATTTCAACGCCATCCAGCGCCAGACCACGCGCAACGCCGCGCAAATGGCCGGGCTCAACGCGCTGCGCCTGCTCAACGAACCCACTGCCGCCGGGCTGGCCTACGGCCTGCAGGAAAAGCCCGACGACACCCGCTTTCTGATTTACGACCTTGGCGGCGGCACGTTCGACGTATCCATGCTCGATTATTTCGACGGCGTGGTGCAGGTATCCGCCAGCGCGGGCGACAACCATTTGGGCGGTGAAGATTTCGTACAGGTGTTGCGCCAGCTTTTTCTGGCCAAATGCAAAGAATTGAGCGATGAAGAACACGCCCGCCTCGCCGACAGCAGCGAGCTGTGGCAGGCTTTGGAAACCGCCAAACGCAGGCTCGGCGAAGAAATGCAGGCCGAAGTGCAGGTGAACATAGGCAACCGCATGGCGGCCGCCACGATTACCCGCCAAGAGTTCCAAGAAGCCGACAAACCGCTGATGGCGCGGCTGCGCCATCAGTTGGAGCGTGCCCTGCGCGACGCCAAGCTGCACCCGAGCCAAATCGACAGCATCATTCTGGTGGGCGGCGCCACGCGGATGCCGGTTATCCGCAACACCATCGCCCAGCTGTTCGGCCGTATTCCCAAAGCCTCGGTCAATCCCGATGAGGCCATCGCGCGCGGTGCGGCAGTGCAGGCCGCCCTGTTAGCGCGCGACAGCAACGTGGAAGAAGTGGTGCTCACCGATGTGATGCCCTTCTCGCTGGGCGTGGAAGTGTCCGAACAGCTGCCGGACGGCAGCGTCACACACGGCATTTTCAGCCCGATTATCGAGCGCAACATGCCCGTGCCCGTATCGCGTGTGGCCGGCTATTCCACCATGAACGACCGGCAAACTGCCATCACGCTTCGCGTGCTGCAGGGCGAATCCGTGCTGGCCAACGAAAACCTCGAGCTCGGCCTGCTCGAAGTGCGCGTGCCACCGCGCCGCGCCGGCGAAGTGAACATCGACGTGCGCTTCAGCTACGATGCCAACGGCCTGTTAGACGTGGACGTGAGCAACGAAGACCTCAACATCAAAGTCAACCAAACCTTCCGCCACAACAGTATCAACCTGAGCGAAGAAGAAGTGCAGGCCGCGCTCGAACGCCTCGCCGCGCTCAAAGTCCACCCGCGCGAGCAGCAGGAAAACATCTACCTGCTGGAAAAAGGCAAACGCCTGTATGAAGAATACCTCGGCGAACAGCGCCAAGCCATCGGCCGTGCCGTAATGCAGTTCGAGCGCACACTGGAGAGCCAAGACGCCAACGCCATCCGCCACGCACAAAAAGAATTCAGCGAATTCCTGCGCCACTTCGACGGCGGCTGGCTGCTCTAAGGTCACCTGAAAACGGCAACCGGGCATTCATGCCCAAACCCGAATGAAAAACAACAAGCAGGCTACTTGAAAACGAAGTGAGTTTCGCTAAAACCCACACCCTCTGTTTTGGCGAAACTCGCCTTGCTCGTTTTGGCGAAACTCACTTCGTTTTCAGGTAGCCCCCACACCGCACCGGAACCCATCATGGATTGCTGGCACATCCTGCAAATCGAGCCCACATCAGACGAACGCGCCATCAAACGCGCCTACGCCAAACTGCTGAAAACCACCCGCCCCGACGACGATGCCGAAGGCTATCAGCGTCTGCGCGAAGCGTTTGACGAAGCCCTCGCCATCGCCCCCTATCTCGCCAGCGAAGCCGCCCAAGAATGGTCGTTCCCGGCAAGCGAATGGCTACCTGAAAACGAGCAGGGCGAGTTTCGCCAAAACGAGCAAAGCAGATTCGGCCAAGTCGATTCCCACCATGCTTTGCCGCCTTGGCAGGCCGGCAGCCCCGACGAACACCACACCTACCGGTTTTCAGGTAGCCCCAATCCCGATATGGCCGAAAACGAAAGGCTACCTGAAAACGGAAATCCGCCCGAAGCAGACGAACTATTTTCAGGTAGCCTCCATCCAGGTGCGGAAGAAAACGAAAGCCCGCCCGAAGCCTTCGTTTATCCGTTCGCCCCCGATATCGGCGACACATTTTCAGGTAGCACCCACCCCTACAGCAGCGACCCCTGCGCCGCCCTGCTCAGCAATATCGAAACTTACTTCACCCGTGGCGGCGCGGCCGAGCTCGAAGCCGCCTGGCCGCACATCCGCGAACGGCTCGAGCAGCTGCCCCTAGGCGAAACCGAAAACGCCTCCCACCAATTCGCCGACTTCCTGCGCACCCACCAAATCAACGACTGTATGCTGTGGGCGCAATGGTCGGATTACTTTGGCTGGCACCATCCCGACTTCCGCAACAACATCTTCACTCCGGCCGAGCTGGAACAGCTCAAGGAATACAGCAGGATAGCGGCCAAGCTAGCCAAACACCGCGCCCAAACGCAGCGCACCCAATCCTTCGCTCCGTTCATCGGACAGGCTGCGGCACAGCTGCTGGCGCACTGGCGGCAGTGGTTCAAGCAAGGCGGTAGTGAAGAACTGCTGCACCGCTGGCCGGAAACCAGCCGGATGCTCGACAATGTACCGCCACAGGAACATCGTGATGTGGCCGCCGCCTGCCTCGATTTTCTGCACCACAACCAAATCCGCCACCCACTCTTGTGGGCGCACCTGGCCAACTACTCCGGTTGGACGCACGCATTCTTCCAAGAAGTGCGCGACCCGGAAGGCTTGGCGCGGCTGGAAGAATACCGCCGCACCGCCGACATCATTCATCTGTTCGAGCCGGAAGCTGCCGGGCCGGACGAAGACGGCGGCAAGCCGGAGAAGCGCCTGCCCGTATCCGCCCTATTCGCCCGCTTCCTCGGCGCAACCCCCGGCCTGATGCGCCGCCTGTTTGCCGCCTTTGCCGCCATGCTGCTGTGGCCTGAGTTGTCCGGCGAAGCCAACCGCCGCCAGCGCTGGCTGCTGCACACCTACCGCCCGGCCGTACACAAACGCTACGATTTCTGGCACGGCTGCCGTATTGCCTGGGTGGCATTTTGCTTCTTAGCCGCCATCGTAAGCGGTGTAGTGGTGGCCGTGGATGTGGGCTGGGAAAAGGGCTTTGCCTTGACGGCAGCGGTTTTCATCACTTTCATTGTTACGGCCATGTCTTACGGCATCTACATCATGTGCGCCAGCTTTCTGTTGATACTGCTGCGCCTGCTGTGGCCGAGTATGGAAGGGCGGCTCGTCCGCTTCAAACACTACTCGCCTTGGGGCAAGGCACTGTATTTACTTGCTTTCCCTATCACGGTAGCGCTCACGCTGCCCGCCTCGCTGGATGTGTCGCTGTGGCACGGCAGCGTGCTTGCCTATATGTTGTCGCTCACTTATTACAGCACCTACGACCGGGACGACGGCAACCTTGCCGTGAAAGACGCATCGGCCTGGTTCAAAGCCTGCCTCTGCATGACCGGGGTACTTGGACTACCGATAACCTTTCCAATTCTGCAAGGCTATCCGCAATACCTGCTGGCCGCCTCCCTGCTGTGGCTGAATGCCAATCTGTATCTGCTGTTCGACCGCCCCGGTTGGCTGGAAAAAATCGAGAAGCCGATTCGGCAGCTGCTGGCTGGGCAAATCGGCCGCAAACCGTGTCAATGGCTGCTGCTGCCGTTCCGCACCGACTATGCCTCGCTGCTGTGGCTATTGCTGCTGCCCGCACAAGCGGCACGGCTGGGTACGTCTAAGGAAGACAGCGCCTGGGAAATCGCCACCGGCACTTTGCTGCTGCTGGCGCTGCTGCCGCGCGAACTGTCTGCCTATGTGCTGCTCCTGCTCTACCCCGCCGCCATGCTCTCCGCACTATTGCGCCACATCGTGCAACGCCTGCTGTTACGCGGCCTGAGGTGCGGCACGGGCAAAACACAGGCTACCTGAAAATCGCCCCGCCCGTTTTTCAGGTAGCCTCTATCCCACCCGCCACCTTTCCACCAACACCGCCATGTCCGCCTTTATCCGCCCCCGCCTGCACATCCTCGCCCTGCTCGCCCTGGCTGCAATGCTGATCGGCCAGCTTGGCAGTCTGTTTTGGCCGGCCGAACTGTTCAGCCATTTCCTGCCCCACTACACCATCGCCTTCATCTTAGCCGCATTCTGGCCGCGCCCGAAGTGGCGTGTGCTGTGGCTCGTGTGCGCCACTGTATCGCTGCTGTGGCTGGCCCAGCCCTTCGCCCTACCTGATGCCCCATCCGGCGGTACACGGCTGGTTTGGTACAACGTCCACCTCGACAACTCCGACGCCGAAGAGGAAAGCGCCGTCCTCTTGGCCCAACAGGCCGACCTGCTCGCGCTGGGCGAAATCAACCTCGACAACCCCGGCTGGCAAAGCCTGCGCCAAGCCTATCCGCACGGCTGCCAACACCGCGAATACAGCCCCTTCGCCCTTGCCCTGTGGAGCAAACAACCGCTGGCCGCCTGCGAAGTGCGCATGATTGGCGACTACCCCTATATCCGCGCCCAAACTGCCGACGGCACCGTCCTCTACGCCCTGCACCCGCCGCCACCCATCAGCAGCGAACTGGCCGGAGCACGGCAACACTACCTGGCCGAAACCGCCCGCGCCCTCGCCACCGAACCGCGCGCGCTGGCCGTGGGCGACTTCAACAGCAGCCCGTTTTCCCCGCTGTTCCGCTGCTTCCTGCAAGAAAGCGGCAGCCGCCCCGCCACCCGCTACTTCACGCCCACTTGGAAACCGTTTTTCCTCAATATCGACCATGCCTTAGCCAAAGGCCTAAACGTTTCCGCCCACCCCTTGCCCTGGCAACACTCCGACCACCGGCCGCTCTTGGTGGAATACACCCATCAATAAAGCAAAAACAGCAAAGGCTACCTGAGACCGCCATTTCGTTTTCAGGTAGCCTTTCCCGCCCAACTTTACCGCACATTGTGTGATAAAATAACGTGTTTTAATCGATTGGGCTTTAAATCTCCATGAGCAGCACCCACGACCACCGGTTTGCCAAAGAAACCATCCCCGTCAGCCTCGAAGAGGAAATGCGCAAAAGCTATCTCGATTACGCCATGTCGGTAATCGTCGGCCGCGCGCTGCCCGATGTGCGCGACGGCCTGAAACCCGTGCACCGCCGCGTGCTCTACGCCATGCACGAGTTGAAAAACAATTGGAACTCGTCTTACAAAAAATCCGCCCGTATCGTGGGCGACGTTATCGGTAAATACCACCCCCACGGCGACAGCGCGGTGTACGACACCATCGTACGCATCGCGCAGCCCTTCTCCATGCGCTATATGCTGGTAGACGGCCAGGGCAACTTCGGCTCGGTGGACGGCGACGGCGCGGCAGCCATGCGTTACACCGAAATCCGCATGGCGAAAATCGCCCACGAAATGCTGGCCGATATTGAAGAAGACACCGTAAACTTCGGCCCGAACTACGACGGCAGCGAACAAGAGCCGCTGGTGATGCCCACCCGCTTCCCCGCCCTGCTGACCAACGGTTCGGCCGGTATTGCCGTGGGCATGGCCACCAACATCCCACCGCACAATTTGGGCGACACAGTGGATGCCTGCCTGCAACTCTTGGCCGACCCCGACACCTCTATCGACGCGCTCATCGACACCATCAAAGCCCCCGACTTCCCCACCGGCGCCACCATTTACGGCCTCACCGGCGTGCGCGAAGGCTACCGCACCGGCCGCGGCCGCGTGGTGATGCGCGGCAAAACCCATATCGAGCCCATCGGCAAACACGGCGAGCGCGAAGCCATCATCATCGATGAAATCCCCTATCAGGTAAACAAAGCCAAACTGGTGGAAAAAATCGGCGAACTGGTGCGCGAGAAAACGCTGGAGGGCATTTCCGATTTGCGCGACGAATCCGACAAATCCGGTATGCGCGTGGTGATCGAACTGAAGCGCAACGAAAACGCCGAAGTCGTGCTCAACCAGCTCTACAAACTCACCCAGCTGCAAGACAGCTTCGGCATCAACATGGTGGCCCTGGTCGACGGCCAGCCGCGCCTGTTGAATTTGAAGCAGATCCTGGCCGAATTCCTGCGCCACCGCCGCGAAGTGGTTACCCGCCGCACCCTGTTCCGCCTGAAAAAAGCGCGTCATGAAGGCCACATCGCCGAAGGCAAAGCCGTGGCGCTTTCCAATATCGACCCGATGATTCAGCTCATCAAAGAATCCGCCGATGCAGCCGAAGCCAAAGCCAAACTTCTGGCGCGGCCGTGGCAATCGGGTCTGGTGGGCGACATGCTCAGCCGCACCGATTTGGATTTGAATATGGCGCGCCCCGAAGGGCTACCTGAAAATCTCGGCCTGCGCGAAGACGGCTATTATTTGAGCGATTTACAAGCCGACGCCATCCTACGCATGAGCCTGCGCAACCTCACCGGCCTCGACCAAGACACCATCCTCGCCGACTACAAAGCCATCATGGCGCAGATTATCGATTTCCTGGATATTTTGGCCAAGCCCGAGCGCATCACCCAAATCATCCGCGACGAGCTCATCGAAATCAAAACCAACTTCGGCGATCCGCGCCGCAGCGAAATCAACCCTTTCGGCGGCGATATTGCCGACGAAGACCTGATTCCGCCGCGCGAAATGGTGGTTACCCTCACCCACGGCGGCTACATCAAAACCCAGCCCACCACCGACTACCAAGCCCAGCGGCGCGGCGGACGCGGCAAACAGGCCGCCGCCACCAAAGACGAAGACTTCATCGAAACCCTGTTTGTGGCCAACACCCACGACTACCTGATGTGCTTCACCAACCACGGCCGCTGCCACTGGATTAAAGTTTATAAATTGCCAGAAGGCGGGCGCAACTCGCGCGGCCGCCCGATCAACAACGTTATCCAGCTGGACGAAAACGAAAAAGTCTCCGCCATCCTGCCCGTGCGCGACTTCCCCGAAGACGAATACGTTTTCTTCGCCACCGCCATGGGCGTGGTGAAAAAAGTGCAACTTTCTGCGTTTAAAAACGTGAGCAAAGTCGGCATCAAAGCCATCGCCCTCAAAGAAGGCGACAGTCTGGTGGGCGTGGCACGCACCTCCGGCCGCAACGACATCATGCTCTTCTCCAACCTCGGCAAAGCCATCCGCTTCAACGAATATTGGGAGCGCAGCAGCGATGACGAAGAAACGGGCGACGACAACGACACCGAAATTTCAGGTAGCCAGGAAGACGACAACGCCGAAAGTGCCCCCATCAGCGGCAAACACGGCGTGCGCCCCAGCGGCCGCGGCAGCGGCGGCCTGCGCGGCATGAGATTGCCCGAAAACGGCCGTATCGTCAGCCTCATCACCTTCGCCCCCGAATGCGAGCAGAGCGAGCTGCAAGTGCTCACCGCCACCGCCAACGGCTACGGCAAACGCACCCCGATTGCCAGCTACAGCCGCAAAAACAAAGGCGGCCAAGGCAATATCGCTATCAACACCGGCGAGCGTAACGGCGACCTAGTGGCCGCCACCCTGGTGAGCGAAAGCGACGACCTGATGCTGATCACCAGCGGCGGCGTGCTCATCCGCACCAAGGTGGAACAAATCCGCGAAACCGGCCGCGCCGCCGCCGGCGTGAAGCTGATTAACCTGGACGAAGGCGAAACCCTCGTCAGCCTCGAGCGCGTAGCCGAAGAAGAGGACGACGAAGCACCAACCGCCGAAACCACAGCCGAAAGTCCGAGCCAAGAACAAGGCGAGGCTTAAGCGCCCGCCAAGAAAAGGCTACCTGAAAGCAAAGCGCCAACGCAGTTATAGTGGATTAAATTTAAATCAGGACAAGGCGGCGAGCCGCAGACAGTACAAATAGTACGGCAAGGCGAGACAACGCTGTACTGGTTTTTGTTAATTCACTATAAAACCGGCTCTGCACTATTTTCAGGTAGCCTTTTGTTTGTCCCATCCACTCTAAACCATCATCCCAGCAATAGCAGGCAACCAAGCGGCAAGCCGTAGGCAGCATACCCATACAGCAAGGCTAAGCCACACCCTGCCTCTTGGGAACAACCAGAAAGGCTACCTGAAACCATGCGTGCCGTTATTCAAAAAGTCAGCCATGCCCACATCGCCGCCGCCGACGCGCCCGATGCACCGTTCAGCCAAATCCCCCACGGCCTGTGCGTGCTGCTCGGCGTGGGCGGCGAAGACAGCGAGGCCGACGCCCGCTATATCGCCGACAAAATCGCCCACCTGCGCATCTTTGAAGACGAAGCCGGCAAGCTCAATTTATCGGTGAAAGACACCGGCGGCGAAGTGCTGCTGGTATCGCAATTCACCCTCTACGGCGACGCCCGCAACGGCCGCCGCCCCTCCTTCAGTCAAGCCGCCCGCCCCGAACAGGCCGAAGCGCTGTATCAGCAAGTAGCCGCCCTCTTGCGCGGCCACGGCGTGAACGTGGCCGAAGGCCGCTTCCGCACCCATATGCTGGTCAGCCTGTGCAACGACGGGCCGGTAACCATTTTGCTGGATTCGCAAAAAACGTTTTAAATCGGCACGATAAAGGCTACCTGAAAACTACGGCTGCTTTTCGGCGGTTTCCAAACTCTAAACAGCCTGTAGTTTTCAGGTAGCCTTTATTAGAGTTAATGCCGGGCCTCAATTCAGCCTACGTTTGCCGACATGATTGAGGTATCATTTATTATTGCTCATAATCGAGCAAGGAAATTTTTAAATGAATATGGAGATGTGAAATGATTCACGAACAGACCAAGATATTAAATCAATTAGCAAGTTATTTGCATAATGGGACTAGTTTAGAATATGACACAGCATATTTGGAATATAGATTCAATCCAGAAGAGAAATGGTATTCAGTTATTTCATGGTATGAAAAAGATGGGAAAAACTTCCCAGCCGAAGAGAGTGAGTTTGATTTTATCTGCAGCAATTCTATAAAGTTATGCCAAGATTTACATAAAATTATGTTTAATAAAACTGGTGGAGACTGGCGAAAGTTTGTTTTAACGCTTAATAGCGAAGGAGAGTCCAATACCCAGTTTATATATGACAAACAATCTCGACTTGATAGTTTTTAGTAAGCATCGGGCGTGTGCAGTACGAGCACAGTTTCAGGCTACCTGAAAAACTGCATGACAGCCGCATATCGAATTCTTGAATCCGACATCTCACTTAGAAAAACACACGGCGGCATTTCCATGCCGCCGTTTTAATATGCCATTCTGTTTTCAGGTAGCCTGAAACCTGTGCTACTGCGCAGTCTGCGCCACGCCTTCCACAGGCGGCAATTCGCGCATATCGCGCCAGCCGTCGTTGGTTTTTACCAGCGTGGCCTGTTCCACCCGTTTCAGCGGCAGGCGGTTTTGCCAGGCTTCGCTGCCTTGGCGCACTAGGCGTTTTGCCCAGCCATCCATCGTGATGCTGCCCTCGTATACCACGCGGGATACAGTGAGACCGGCGGCGTTGGTGGCCGGTTCGGTGTAGTACTGCACTTTGTCCACATGCTCGTGCCCTAGGCAGAACAGCGGCCCGTTTAGGCCGGCGCGAGTGTGTTTGCGCCCGTTTTCGGTGAGCGCGAACACCAGCGCCACATCGTCATCACCCTCTTTCAAGCGCTCATACAAACCGGCGCTCTCCAACGCCCGCATCTGCTTGCCGGCCGCTTCATTGATGCGTTTATCTTCTGTATCGCGGCGCGGCAGCACAATCCGCTCCGAGCCCAGCAGCGGCGCAGCTCCATCGGCATCCAAAGCCAGCGGCAAGCACACCTCGTTTGCCGCCGCATAACGCGCCAGCACATCTCGAAACTGCCCCTTGCCCGCTTCCTGCGCGCCGCAACCGGCCAGCAGCCCGGCAGCCAAGGCCGCCCACATCCAATGTTTCATAAATTCTCCACAATCAAATATATCCCGGCACAGCCCATGCCATGCCATGACAAAAAAACATCCTACCCGTACAATGGCGGGCGTTTCAATCGGCAAGGATTATACACAATAATGACCACCCTCTACGGCATCCCCAACTGCGCCACCGTGAAAAAAGCCCGCGCCTGGCTAGACGAAAAACAAGTGCCCCACGCCTTCGTTAATTTCAAAACCGAAGCCCCCGCGCCCGAGCAGCTCGCCCGCTGGCTCGATGCCGTTGGCGCAGACATTCTCATCAACCGCAAAGGCACCACCTGGCGCAAACTCAGCCCGGCCGAGCAAGCTGCCGCCGACAGCCGCGAAGGCGCCATCGCCCTGATGCAGGCACAGCCCTCCGTGATCAAACGCCCCGTGCTCGAACACCAAGGCCGCGTCCACATCGGCTTTTCCCCCGAACGCTATTCCGAAATCTTCGCCTAAACCATGAACCAAACCATTTTTATCGCCGATCTCCATCTCTCCGAGCACAGCCCCGAGCTCACCGAACTCTTCCTGCGCCAGCTGCACCACTGGCAAAACACCGCCGATGCCCTCTACATCCTCGGCGACCTGTTCGATGCCTGGGTGGGCGACGACGACCGCACCCCCTTCACCGACCACATCGCCGACGAATTAAAAGCTTTCGCCCAACACAAACCCGTATATTTCATCCCCGGCAACCGCGATTTCCTGCTCGGCCAAGACTTCGCCAGCCGCAGCGGCATGACCCTGCTGCCCGAGCAGCATCCGCTTACCCTCTACGGCCGCCGATACCTCATCACCCACGGCGACGAACTCTGCACCGCCGACCTGCCCTATATGCAGTTCCGCGCCCAATCGCGCCAGCCCCAATGGCAGGCCGCCATCCTCGCCAAGCCCCTGGCCGAACGCCGCCTGCTGGCGCAGCAAATCCGCCAGATGAGCGAACGCGGCAAAGCCGAAAACGGCAAAAGCGCCGTTTCCGACGTAACCGAAGAAGCGGTATCCGCCCTGATGGCGCAACACCCCGGCGCCGACCTCATCCACGGCCACACCCACCGCCCGGCCACCCACCGGCACACCCTGCCTGGCGGCCAAAACTTCACCCGCTTCGTGCTGCAAGACTGGTATGGCAAAGAAGGCGGCTGCCTCATCGTATCGCCCGCAGGCGTGAGCGTACAGCATCTGGCCTTAGATTAGCCAAGCTTGTTCAATAACATTTTCAGGTAACCTTTCCACCGCTTAGGAAGGCTACCTGAAAATCTAACAGGCTACCTGAAACCCCTATCCGCAATGTCGCAGATTATTTCAGGTAGCCTGTGTTAATACCGCTGATAGGGATAGGGATAGGGATAGGGATAAAGCCCAACCCAACAAAATTTCAGCCTGCCGCACACCCGCCCACCACAAAATTCTCCAGCCCTATGGCAACCTCGCTTAAATTTCTGTTGCACGGGTTGGAAAAACCCCGCCGCCCGTTTACAATGGCACACTTTCATTTTTCTTTTTGGAGTCTTGCCCCATGTTGCATTTCCCACTCGCTGCCGCGGCCCAGCCCGACCTGATGAGTACCATTCAGAGCTTTCTCCCGCTGATTTTCCTCTTCGCCATGCTCTACTTCATGATTCTCCGGCCGAAACAGCGTGACGAGAAACGCCGCCGCGAGATGCTCAGCGAGCTGAAAAAAGGTGACAAAGTGATGACCGGCGCCGGTATGCTCGGCAGAGTTTCCAAAATCGGCGAAGAAATCATCGGCCTAGAAGTTGCCCCCGACACCGTGGTTGAGTTTCACCGCGACGCCATCATCAAAAAGCTCGACAACTAACCTTTCCCTACGGCGCAGCAGCCGCATTCCGGCCATGCTGCCCGTTTTCCGTTTCTGAAAGCCCGTTATGAACCGTTATCCGCTTTGGAAATACCTGCTGATTGGGCTGGTTATCGTTGTATCTGCCATCTACGCCCTGCCCAACCTCTACGGCGAAACCCCTGCCGTGCAGGTTTCCACCAACCGTCAGTCGATCCACATCGATCAAACTACCGAACAAGCCGTGGCAGAGGCGCTGAAGGCAGCCAACATCCAGCACAACGGCATGTTTATTGCCGACGGCAGCCTGCGCGTACGCCTGCCCAATGAAGAGTTGCAGAGCAAAGCCCGCGACGTGATCGAGCAGAAATTGGGCGACAACTACATCATCGCCCTCAACCTGATTGCCAACACGCCCGAATGGATGACCAAACTCGGCGCCAACCCGATGTTCCTCGGCCTCGACCTGCGCGGCGGCGTGCACTTTACCATGCGCGTGGACATGCACGCGGCAGTGGACAAAACCTTCGACCGCATCTCCGGCGACTTCCGCCGCCAGCTGCGTAAAGACAAAATCCGTACCGGCAATATGCGCCGCAGCGGCGATACGCTGATTGTGCCCTTCCAAGATGCAGCCACCCTGCAAGTTGCCCTGCCTAAGCTAAAAGAAATCGCACCGGATGTGGAATTGAAGGCTGACGGCAACAACTTGGTGGTGAGCCTGCCCGAAACTACTCAAACCCAAATCCGCGATGCCGCCGTGAAGCAGAATATTAATACCCTGCACAACCGCGTGAACGAATTGGGCGTAGCCGAGCCGATTATTCAGCAGGCCGGCCCCGACCGCATCGTGGTGCAGCTGCCCGGTGTGCAAGATACCGCCAAAGCCAAAGACATCATCGGCCGCACCGCCACGCTGGAAGTACGCATGGTGGCCGACGACCCAGCGCTGCTGCAACAGGCCGAAGCCGGCACCGTGCCGGCCGGCTATGAATTGCTGCCCACTGCCGAAGGCGGCCAGCTGTTGGTAAGCAAACAGGTGGAATTCACCGGCGACAACATCAACGATGCCCAAGCCGGCTTTACCCACGACAACCGCCCATCGGTAAACCTGAAGCTCGACAACGCCGGCACCAGCATTTTCGCCGACCTGACCCGCAACAACGTCGGCCGCCGCACCGCCATGATCCTGATCGATCAAGGCAAAGCCGAAATCGTTACCGCGCCGACCATCAACGAACCGATTCCCGGCGGCAATGTGCAGATTTCAGGTAGCATGAACGTAGCCGAAGCCAACGACACCGCGCTGCTGCTGCGCGCCGGCTCGCTGGCTGCGCCGATGGAAATCATCGAAGAGCGCACCATCGGCCCGTCTATGGGTAAGGAAAATATCCAAAAAGGTTTCCACTCCACACTGTGGGGCTTCTTAGTTGTGGCTGCCTTTATGGTGGTGTACTACCGCCTGTTCGGCATCTTCTCCGTGCTGGCGCTCACGGCCAACCTGTTGTTCCTGGTTGCAATCTTGTCGCTACTGCAAGCCACGCTCACCCTGCCCGGCATTGCGGCTATTGCGCTCACGCTCGGTATGGCCATCGACTCCAACGTGCTGATTAACGAGCGCATCCGTGAAGAACTGCGCGATGGAGTAAGCCCGCAACAGGCCATCAGCGAAGGCTACCGCCACGCTTGGGACACCATTGTCGATTCCAACATCACCTCGCTGATTGCCGGTATTGCCCTCTTGGTGTTCGGTTCCGGCGCGGTGCGCGGTTTTGCCGTGGTGCACTGTATCGGCATTCTCACTTCCATGTTCTCATCCGTGGTGGTTTCCCGTACCTTCGTCAACTTATGGTATGGCCGCCGCCGCAAACTGAGTAATTTGTCCATCGGCATCACCCTGCCTACCGCCAAGGAGCACTAAGATGGATTTCTTCCACCGTTTGAAACACGACATTCCGTTCATGAGCTACGGCAAAATCACCACCCTGATTTCGCTGCTTACCTTCATTGTCGCCGTGTTTTTCCTCGTCACCAAAGGGCTCAACTACTCGGTTGAATTTACCGGCGGTACCGTGATTGAAGTGCAATACACCCAGCAGGGTGCTGATCCCAACCAAGTGCGCACCCGCCTGAACGAGCTCAAAATGGGCGAAGCCCAAGTGCAAAGCTTGGGCACAAACAAGCAGCTGATGATCCGCCTGCCCAACCGCCAAGACATGACCTCCGCCCAGCTCTCCAACAACGTATTGGAACTGCTGCGCAAAGACCATGCCGACGCCAGCCTGCGCAAGGTTGAATTCATCGGCCCGCAGGTGGGCGAAGAGCTAGTTACCCACGGCCTGTTGGCCTTGGGCATGGTGGTGGTCGGCATCATCATCTACCTCTCTGTGCGTTTCGAATGGCGCTTCGCCGTATCCGCCATCATCGCCAATATGCACGACGTGGTGGTGATTCTTGGCTGCTTTGCCCTGTTTCAATGGGAGTTTTCGCTCACCGTGCTGGCCGGCATTCTGGCCGTGCTCGGCTATTCGGTGAACGAATCGGTGGTGGTGTTCGACCGTATCCGCGAAAACATCCACAAACCCGCCATGCGCGGCAAAACCATCCCGCAGATTATCGACAACGCCATCACCGCCACCATGAGCCGTACCATCATCACCCATGGCTCCACCGAAGCTATGGTGGTATCCATGTTGGTGTTCGGCGGTGCCGCCCTGCACGGCTTTGCCATCGCGCTCACCATCGGTATCGTGTTCGGCATCTACTCCTCCGTACTGGTGGCCAGCCCGCTGCTCCTCTTCTTCGGCCTCACCCGCGAAAACATCCACAAACCGCAGAAGCAGAAAGAAGAAGCCGTGGTATAAGCAGCCGCTCATTCCACAGGCATTACAAAACGGCATAGGCTGCCTGAAAACGCCTATGCCGTTTTATATGGACTGTTTTTGTGCTGCCTTGCCCTGATGCAGATTCAAACTATCGTGAATTAAAAATGAGAATACTACCGTGTTAGATTGCCTTGCCGTACACCTGTACGGTCTATGGTTCGCCACCTTGCCCCATTCTTATTTAATCCGCTATGAATTGGCGGCGATAACCAGCTGAATCAAGGCATATACGCACTTACTCGGCATAACAAAAGGCTACCTGAAACTGCTGCGTAGCATAGTTTCAGGTAGCCTTTCCGAACACGACAAGTATTGTGCTGTTATCTAAATTGCGAAGCTGTTACTGCCTCCTGCACACACGTTGCTTCAGTGCCCAACCAGCCGGCAGCCAAGCCGCAGCCGTTTTGCTCTAACCAAAAGTAGCCGCCACCAGCCACTGCAGCCACCACCAAGCGGATACCCAGATTCGAACCAAACCTATCCACTACAAACATCATCAGCGCAGCCCAAGCCCAAACTAAGCCCCACTGCAACGCCCATACCGTGTCCGTGTTAGGCATCTGCCACTGCATAAACCCGTTTGCTGCAATAGCAATAACGGTAAAGAAAAAGCCTTCTAGCAAAACATTAGGCTCGCGCTCGCCCATCCAAAGGCACCAAAACCCCAATACAAACGCCATCAACATTTTTGTTTTCCCTTTCCAGCGGTGTTGCTTTCAAACTTAGCTATTTATCGATGCCCCAAACAATCCGCCAACTGGCAAACCATCGGGTTGAATTATCCGTGTATTTTACCCTTATATACAAATTCCTGACAATTCCTAAACCCTATTATCCATCGGTTTACAAACTCAGTTGTACCATTTCGGACAAATGCACCCGTCCTGCTACCGGCACTTACCAAAAATACGACCAACTACTTCTTTTTGATACACAACAGACAGCAACCATTTACTGCTTTCATCTATAATACAACCGCACCCACCACCGAGACCGCCCACCATGAGCATCTACGCCCTCAAACCCAAATTCCAAAATCTGCTGCGCCCGCTGGTGCGGCGGCTGTATCAGAAAGGCGTAACGGCCAATCAGGTAACCGTGTTCGCCTGTGCGGTATCGATTGCGCTCGGGTTGTTGTTATCTTGCTTGGCGCACCTCCCCGCGTTATTTTGGCTCATGCCCGTGTGGCTGTTTCTGCGCATGGCGCTGAACGCGGTAGACGGCATGCTGGCGCGCGAATTTGGCCAACAATCAGCCTTGGGCGGCTACCTGAACGAAATTACCGATGTCGCCGCCGATGCCGCGCTGTATCTGCCTTTTGCCTTTATTGCCCCTTTCGGCGGCGTGCAGATTGCCCTGTTTATTTGGCTGGCGGCCATGACGGAATTTTGCGGTGTACTGGGGCAGGTCCACGGCAACGGGCGGCGTTATGACGGGCCGTTCGGCAAAAGCGATCGCGCGTTTTTTATCGGCGTACTGGCAGTGTGGTATGCGGCAGTTGGCAGTTTCCATATCGCTTTCGACGCCCTGATGTGGCTGGCCTGCGCGGCACTGGCTTACACCTGTTATCGGCGCATCATCAACGGCTTAAAGGCTACCTGAAAATCCAATTATGACAAAAATATTCAATGCGTGGACGGTGTTTTTGCTGCTATAGTGAATTAAATTTAAACCAGTACAGCGTTGTCTCGCCTTGCCGTACTATTTGTACTGTCTGCGGCTCGCCGCCTTGTCCTGATTTAAATTTAATCCACTATATTTATCGCTATCTACACTTATCGCTTCGCCGGGAAAACCGGCCGGCACAGCAAAGGTTTGTGGTTGGGCGCCGCCATCTGCGTGGGCTTGGCCTTCTTGGATGCCTATTTAGAAGCCGTGCAGGAAAGCGGGCAATACAGCCGCTTTGAGCGCTGTGTTACCAAAATCTGGGCTTGGTTTGCCGTGGCTTTTTTCAGCACCGCCGCACTGGTCTTTGCCGGGGCAACTGTTTGGTTGCTGGTGATGGCCGTGCAGTCCATCCCGCGTTCGATTCCGACTGCCGTGCTAATGTTTATGCTATCCTTCGCAACCGCCCTGTTTGTGATGGTGATGCTGAAACACCTTCAAAGGAATTTGAATTATTGATTTTTTCAGGTAGCCTCCCATAAAGGCTACCTGAAAACCACCCAACAAAATTATAGTGAATTAACAAAAACCAGTACAGCGTTGTCTCGCCTTGCCGTACTATTT
>NZ_DBHKXY010000041.1:0-21456 GCF_057315495.1 Eikenella sp. | reverse complement strand
CGACGACTACCCGAACGACATCGGTACGGTATCCGGCATCGTTGGCCTGGCTGGTGGTTTGGGCGGCTTCCTTCTGCCGATTATGTTCGGTATGTTGCTCGACCTCACCGGTATTCGCTCCACCACCTTCATGCTGCTCTACGGCACGGTGTGTGTATCGCTGATTTGGATGCACTTCTCTTTCAAAGCCAAACGCGATCAGTAATCCGCTTAAAGGCTACCTGAAAACTGCGCAGTGGTTTTTCAGGTAGCCTCCACGTTAAAAACGTGCTCGCAAAAGCTGAACACTTACCATATTAGGAAAATGATATGTCTCACTTAATTCAAGACTGGCGGCCGGAAGATCCCGAATTCTGGCAAAGCACCGGCCGTAAAATTGCGCGGCGCAATTTGTGGATTTCTATCCCTGCGCTGTTTTTAGCGTTTGTTATGTGGCAGGTATGGAGCGTAACCATCCTTAATCTGCCCAATGTTGGCTTCAATTTCAGTAAAGACCAACTGTTCTGGCTGGCTGCATTGCCCGCCTTATCTGGCTCTACCTTGCGCGTGTTCTATTCCTTTATGGTACCGATTTTCGGCGGCCGCAAATGGACTGCGATTACCACCGCCAGCCTGCTGTTGCCCGCTATCGGCATCGGCTTTGCCGTGCAAGACCCGAATACCAGCTACAGCACCATGGTGATTCTTGCCCTGTTGTGCGGTTTCGGTGGTGGTAACTTCTCTTCCAGTATGGCCAACATCAGCTTCTTCTTCCCCAAAGCAGAAAAAGGCAGTGCACTTGGTCTGAATGCCGGTTTGGGTAATCTCGGCGTATCTGCCGTGCAGTTCATCG
Organism: Eikenella sp.; assembly: GCF_057315495.1. Classification (NCBI taxonomy): domain Bacteria; kingdom Pseudomonadati; phylum Pseudomonadota; class Betaproteobacteria; order Neisseriales; family Neisseriaceae; genus Eikenella; species Eikenella sp. The sequence continues at coordinate 20,624 of NZ_DBHKXY010000041.1, read as the reverse complement.
TGCCGCTGGCCATTACCGCCGGCCTGTTCGGCGCGTTAGGCGGCGAACCGCAAACCATGATGAAAAACAACGAAACCGTGCAAATCTGGCTGCAAAATGCCGGTTTTGTGTGGGTGCCGTTCATTATCTTGGCCACTTTGGCGGCTTGGTTTGGCATGAACGACTTGGCCAGCGCCAAATCCAGCTTCAAAGAGCAATCTGTGATTTTCTCACGCAAGCACAACTGGATTATGTGTATCCTTTATTTGGGTACGTTCGGCTCTTTCCTCGGATTCTCTGCCGGTTTCCCATTCTTGATCAAGCTGCTGTTTCCGGAGGTTAATCCCGCCAAATTTGCCTTCCTCGGCCCCTTGGTAGGCGCGCTCACCCGTTCTGCCGGCGGTTGGGTGTGTAAAAAACTCGGTGGCGGCGCACGCACCACGCAGGTGGTGTTCGTGGGCATGATTATCGGCGTGCTCGGCGTATTGATGTTCTTGCCGACGAACGGCCATGGCAATTTCCCTGCCTTCTTTGCCTGCTTTATGGTGCTGTTTGCACTCAGCGGTATCGGCAATGCTTCCACTTTCGTACAAGTACCGCTGATTTTCTTGGGTTTCCATCAGAAATTTGCCGATGCCGGCCAAATCACCCAAGAACAATGCGTACAAAATGCCAACCGCGAAGCCGCCGCCGTTATCGGGTTCACCGCCGCATTTGCCGGCTATGGTGGTTTCCTGATCCCGAAAAGCTTTGGTACTGCGCTCTCTCTTTGGGGCAGTGTGAACGGAGCCTTGATCGGCTTTATCCTGTTCTACATTATCTGTGCCGGGTTGAACTGGTGGTACTACGCCCGTAAGAACGCCGAAGCCAAGTGCTAAAACGGCAGGCTACCTGAAAATGCAAAACAGGCTTTCAGGTAGCCTTTTAATCACTTAATAGCTAAAGCATCAGCTTCTGCCTGCATTGGTTTGTTTTGCTACCACCCATATTGGTTGCAGTTCGCCAACTGGCAGGAGGAGCAGCACACACTCATCTCTTTATATTTTTGATAATAAGGAATCTATCCATGGCCCTTACCCCCGTTCACGAACTGCAAGCGCTGATTCACGCCAAAATCGCCGCCGTGCAAAAACCGCTGGATACGGAAACCGTGCCGCTGGTGTCGGCAGTGGGGCGTGTGCTAGCGCAGGATGTGGCGGCGGCGGTGAATATTCCGCCCGCAGATATTTCCGCCATGGATGGCTACGCCCTGCCCGTGGCCGCGGCGGCGGGCAGTGAATGGAAAGTAGTGGGCGAATCGGTGGCCGGGCAGCCGTTTTCAGGTAGCCTGCCTGCCGATGGTTGCGTGCGCATCATGACCGGTGCAGTGGTGCCGGCAGCTTGCTCCAGCGTGGTTATTCAAGAAAACGTGCAATTGCAAGACGGCGTGATCCGTTTGGAAAAAGACGCGGCCGAGGGCGGCAATATCCGCCGCCGTGGCGAAGAAATTGCGGCGGGCGATACTGTGTTGCAGGCAGGGCGGATTCTGCGTCAGGCCGATATCATGCTGCTGGCCGCCCTGGGCTATGCCCAAATCGAAGTGCGCCGCAAATTGCGTGTGGCCGTACTCTCCAGCGGCGACGAACTGCTCGAACCGGGCACAGCCGACAACCGTACCGACCGCATCTACGACAGTAACCGCTATATGTTGATGGCGCGACTCGCGCCCCTGCCGGTGGAAGTGATCGACTTTGGCCAAGTGGCCGACCGGCTGGAAGATGTGCTGAAGATGCTGAACAAAGTTATTAATCAGGCAGATGTGCTGATTACCACCGGCGGCGTATCCGTGGGTGATTACGACTTCATGCGCGAAGCCGTGGAGCGCGTGGGCAGCATTCATCACTACAAGGTCGCCCTCAAGCCGGGCAAACCCTTCGTGTTCGGCCAAATCATGACTACTTGGTGTTTCGGCCTGCCGGGCAACCCGGTGTCCGGTTTTGTGGGCTTTGATATTTTCCTCAAATCCGCCCTGTGGCAGCTGTGTGGCGCAGCCGAAATCCCTCAGCCCGTGCGCTTTACGGCCAAACTGGCCGAGCCGGTGAAGAAAAACCACAGCCGCACCGATATTCAGCGTGGTATCATCAGCCGACAGGACGACGGCACTTGGTTGGCCACCCCCTGCGGCAGCCAGGATTCGCACCGTATCTATCAGGTGAGCCGCGCCAATGCCTACATCGTCCTCCCCGCCGAAAGCGGTTCGCTCGAAGCAGGCCAAACCGTAACCGTGCAGCCCTTTGATGGCGCGTTTTTATAAGGCTCGGGAAACGGTACAATACGATTTTCAGGTAGCCTGAACCCCCGCCCGTCCAATCCTGCAAGGAGACCGCACATGAGCCAAACCGAATGCCAAGCCTTTTGGAACAGCCGTTACCAAGCCACTGACTATGCTTACGGCAAAACGCCCAACGCCTTTTTCCGAACACAGTTGGACAAACTGCCCGCAGGCAAAATCCTGCTGCCCGCCGATGGAGAAGGGCGCAACGGCGTGTATGCGGCAACGCGCGGCTGGGACGTAACCGCGTTTGATTTGAGCCGCGAGGGCAGGCGCAAAGCCGAAGCTCTGGCAGCAGAGTGCGGCGTATCCTTGCGCTATCTGGTCGGTACGCTGGACGAAATGGATTTTCAGGCTGCCTCGTTTGACGCGCTGGCTTTGGTATTCGCCCACTTTGCGGCAGAGCAGAAAACCGCGCTGTACCGCGAACTGCTGCGCCTGCTCAAACCTGGCGGCACAATTATTTTTGAAGCATTCAGCAAAAACCATTTCGCGCTGGCGCAGCAAAACCCCGCGCTCGGCGGCCCGAAAAGCCCCGACATGATGGCTTCTGCAGACGAAATCCGCCGCGATTTTGCCGATTGCGAAATCCTGCTGCTGGAAGAGACGCTGACAGAATTGCACGAGGGTTTGTTCCACAACGGCATGAGCAGCGTGGTGCGGTTTGTCGGGCGAAAAAGAGCCTAAGTTGATACCGGCTGAAAACCTAACCCGTTTTTTGCCTCCATAGCAAACCGTATGGTGCATGGCTCCACCTATGCACTCGGTTGCCAAACGCAAAGACAGCCAAGGCTACCTGAAAGCCAAAAAAGCCGTCTGAAAACCAAAAAGGCTGCCTGAAAACGTGGTTTTAACGAACTTAAAACCCAAAACAACCACACCGCACACCAAAGCCCCCACCATGACCGACACCCGCCCCCTCACCGACCCCTACCAACGCCGCCTCAGCTACCTGCGCCTCTCGGTAACCGACCTGTGCAACTACCGCTGCACCTACTGCCTGCCCGACGGCTACCAAGGCAAAGCCAAGCCCGACGAACTTACCCTGCCCGAAATCGAAACCTTGGTAGGCGTGTTCGCTGCGGCCGGCACGCGCAAAATCCGCCTCACTGGCGGCGAGCCCACCCTGCGCCGCGATCTGGTCGACATCATTGCCGTGTGCAAGGCCAACCCCTTGATTGAAAACGTGGCGCTCACCACCAATGCCTTCCGCCTGGCGCAGCTCTTCCCCGCTTATCGTGCTGCCGGGCTGGACAAAATCAACATCAGTATCGACAGCTTCGACCCGGACGTATTCTTCGAGATTACCGGCAAACGCGAATGCACCAACATCCTGCGTGCACTCGACAACATCCTGGCCGAAGGCTTCTGCAACGTTAAAGTCAACACCCTGTTGCTGCGCCGCTATGCCGAGCGCACGCTGGCCGATGCGCTCGATTTCGTACGCGAGCGCCCGGTAACCTTGCGCTTCATTGAATTGATGCAAACCGGCGACAATGGCAGCTTCTTCAACAGCCAGCACCTCTCTGCCGCCGAAATCGAACGCGGCTTACAGGCGCAAGGTTGGCAGCTGTTGCCGCGCCAGCCGCACGCAGGCCCTGCGCGCGAATATTTTCACCGCGATTTCTCCGGCAGCATCGGCTTTATCGCTCCCTATAGCGAAGATTTCTGCAAAAGCTGCAACCGCCTGCGCGTGACTGCCCAAGGCAAAATGCACCTGTGCTTGTTCGGCGGCATCGCCTATGACCTGCGCCCCTATCTGCGTGAGGGCGATGCCGAGGGCCTGCGCCGTTACCTGCATCAAACCATCGCCGAAAAACCCGAACACCACTATCTGCACGATAAAAAAGTCGGCCTCATTACCAACCTTTCCATGACCGGAGGCTAAATGCACCACTCCGCACCCGAATTCCGTCCCTTCCGTATCCACCTGCTCACCGTAACCGACACCCGCAGCCCCGCCGAAGACGGCAGCGGCAACTATTTGGCCGAAGCCCTGCAGGCCGCCGGCCACGTGTTGCACGCGCGTGATTGGTGCCGCGACGAGCGCTACGACATCCGCGCCATCGTTTCCGCCGCCATTGCCGAGCCGCAAACTGATATCGTGCTGATTACAGGCGGCACCGGCATGTTCGAGCGCGACATCACCCCCGATGCGGTGGAAATCCTGTTCGACAAAACCATTCCCGGCTTCGGCGAAGTGTTCCGCGCCGTGTCTTTGCAGGAAATCGGCATGTCCACCATCCAGTCGCGTGCCGTGGCTGGTATCGCTAATCGCACGCTCATCTTCTGCCTGCCGGGTTCTACCGGTGCTTGCCGTACCGCTTGGGAAAAAGTCATCGCCCCGCAGCTCGACCCGCGCATCAACAGCTGCGGTTTCACCCGCGTGTTCAACGCTTGGGGCAAGTGAGTAAACCCGGCCTCATGGAGATTGCTACCGAGCCGCTGTTGATTTTATGCGGCGGATTCAGCAGGCGGATGGGTCGCCCCAAGCCGCTGTTGCCGTTTCGCGGCGTGCCGCTGATTGAGCGCCTGGCCGCGGCGGCAAACCGGCCGCTGTGGATTGCTTCGGCCGGACAGCGTTTCCCCAATCTCCCCCCCGCGCTATACTTGCCTGATGCCCTGCCCGAACGGCAGGGCGCCTTGTCCGCCATTCTGCCCGCACTCGAGCTGGCGGCCGAACAAGGCCATGCCGGCATTTATGTGCTCTCCTGCGATACCCTGCTGCTGCCCGGGCAAGTGGCAAGCTGTTTGCAACAGGCGCGAAACAGCGCGGCCTGGCAACAGGGCGTGGCCGCATTGAGCGGGGGCGGGCGGGATTATCCGCTGCTGGCACATTGGTCTGCCGCCCTGGCCGCCCCGCTGCGCCAATACGTGGAAAGTGGACAGCGCCGCGTAACCGCCTGGCTGCAAACCGTGCCGTTTGCTGTTGCGCCGCTGCCGGATGAATGGCTGCCGCTGTGTAACTTCAACACGCAGCCGGAGTTTGAGCGGGCTGTGGAGCAGGCGGAGCGGCTGTTAGCGGGTTGAAATGCACATTTTCAGGTAGCCTCATTATCCGCATCAAGCCAAAAGTAATATAGAAAGGCTACCTGAAAACCGGTGGTATAGTTTTCAGGTAGCCTCCAATAGTTTATTTCCCCTTCAAGGATAAAATTTTGCTGACTCATTTAGATCAACATAGCCGCAGCAGCATGGTGGACGTGGGCGACAAAGCCGTCACCCGCCGTGTGGCCGTGGCTGCCGGGCGGGTGGTATTCCCGCCGGAAGTGTATGCCCAAATCCAGGCGGCCAACGGGCAAACCGCCAAAGGTGCGATTACCGAAGTGGCGCGGTTGGCTGGCATCATGGCGGCGAAAAATACCGCCGGCCTGATTCCGCTGTGCCATCCGATGATGCTGGAGCGCTGCAAGCTGGAGCTGGAATACGATGATGCCACACACGGCCTGAATATCCGAGCCGAAGTGGCCGTGAGCCATAAAACCGGCGTGGAAATGGAAGCGCTTACCGCCGTATCCGTGGCCGCGCTCACGGTGTACGACATGACCAAAGCCCTGAGCCACGACATCCAAATCCAAGACATCCACCTAATACACAAATCCGGAGGCAAGCATGAGTTCAACCGTTGAAATCACCGTGCTGTATTTCGCCGCCCTGCGCGAACAGGCGGGCAAAGAGCAAGAAAAAATCCACGTCGCCGAGGGCTGCACTGCAGCGGCCTTATACGAACAACTCTCGCAGCAATACCGCTTCACTCTGCCGCAGGAGCGCGTGCGCGCGGCGGTAAACCATGCGTTTGCCGATTGGTCGCAGCCGATTGCTGCCAATGATATTGTGGCCTTTATCCCACCGGTGGCAGGAGGCTGAAATGTTTGATTTGACCGAACAAGCGATAGACAGCCAAGCCTTGCGCCAACAGCTTTTAAACAACGAGCAATGCGGCGCCTTCCTCAGTTTTGAAGGCTGGGTGCGCCGCCAAAACGACGGGCAGCGCGTAGATTATTTGGTATACAGCGTATATGAAGAACTGGCGCGCCGGCAAGGGCAGGCCGTGATTGAGGAGGCTAAACGCCGCTTCGGCCTAGAAGCAGCCGTGTGCGTGCACCGTTACGGTCGGTTGGAAGTGGGCGATATGGCGGTGTGGGTGGGCGTAACCGCCGGCCACCGCGACATGGCCTTCGCCGGCTGCCGTTATATTATAGATACGGTGAAAGCCGAAGTGCCGATTTGGAAACAGGAATTCTACAGCGGTCAAGTCGTTGCCGCGTGGCTGGACAATCAAACGGCCGACGCCAAGCGTCAACTGCTCAAATAACGCTTGGCAAGTATTGAAGAGGCTACCTGAAATTTCAGGTAGCCCTTTTGCATGAGTTTAAAAAGAGACATGTTAGTGTGTGGAGCTAAGTTTACATGCTGAAGTTTATAGGCTACCTGAAAACAAAATAGCCTGATTTTTAGGTAGCCTTTTATTTTATGTGGTTTTTTTAATCAAATGCAGCCAGCTATGCTAATTTGAGGTCAACTAAAAATTGAGAAAGATCAGTAAAATCTGTAAAATAGCGGTAGATAGCAGAATAGAGCAGCAGCTTGGGAGTACTGTTCACATCATTAATTTTGCCCTGATCCGCTCCAGCTTGGCTGCTGATGCATTTTCTGCTGAGATTGATTTAAAATCGAACATTTGCCGCATTCCAACGGCCTATCGCAGCATCTCCCGGCCTTGGCGGCATCCGGATTCTCAGGAGAAATACCATGCGAGGCTATCAACTAGACCCATACCAACCTGTAGGCGGCGTGATTGCGGAGGATGCCGACCAGCAAATCGTGCAACTCAACCTGCAAAAAGGCAACGAAGTGCCGCCCTACTCCGCCGAAGCCATCATCACCATCACCGTGCTCTCCGGCTCGGTGTGCCTGAAAACCGAGCAGGGGCAGATTGATTTGCAGCCGATGACCCTGGCGCGGCTCGAGCCGCATGAAACCCATGCCCTGGTGGCCTTGGAAGACAATACTTCCGTGCTGGTGGTGAAACAGCTGTGTTACCACGCCCTGCTCAACCAAAAACTGCGCTTCGGCCGCTGCTGCGTTTAACCGTTTTTGCACCGTATTGCCCGGCAATGCGGAATTATTTTAAAACCATAGCTTTACAACACAACTCTTGGAGATGAATCATTATGATTAAAGGTATTCAAATTACCCAATCCGCCCAACACCCCGCCTTGGTGCACTCTTTCTGGCTGTTGGACGACGAAACCCAGCAGGCACGCTGCCTGTGCAGCAAGGACGAGCATTTTGCTGCCGACCAAATCGTTGCCCTGAGCGATTTGGGCGATGTGAGCTACCAAGAAGTGGCCGTAGACAGCTACATGCGTCCGAAAGTGGAAGGTGGTCAGCACCTGAACGTGAACGTGATGAGCCGCGAAATGCTGGAAGACGCAGCTGCCAACCCCGATAAATACCCGCAGCTCACCATCCGCGTATCCGGCTATGCCGTGCGCTTCAACTCCCTCACGCCCGAGCAGCAGCGTGATGTGATTACCCGCACCTTCACGCAGCATATGTAAGCCGGAATCACAACACAGCCCCGCCGTTTCAGATGGCGGGGCTGGTTTTTTTGCGGGGCATGAAATAGATAAGGGTAGGGCTGCGAGATAAGTGAAATCAGTTCCGGTTTTGCTGAACCATGACCAAACAGATTTCAGGTAGCCTGATTCGGATACGGGAAGGCTACCTGAAAATTCAAAATGGTTTGATTATGTGGACCAAATTTTTCAGGTAGCCTGATGTCGCCGAAGCTTTATGCTTCGGCTTATTTTTTCTCTTTTCCCGGTCGTATCCAGCCCGGGATAGTGGTTTGGCGGGCGCGGGTGAGGGTGAGTTCACCTTCGGGGCAGTTGCGGGTGAGCGTGCTGCCGGCGCCAGTGGTGGCGCGGTGGCCGATGGTAAGCGGGGCGACCAGCATGTTGCCGGAGCCGATGCGCACTTCGTCGCCGATAACGGTTTGGTGTTTGTGTACGCCGTCGTAGTTGCAGGTGATGGTGCCGGCGCCGATGTTGCTGCGGCTGCCGATTTGCGCGTCGCCGAGGTAGGTGAGGTGGTTGGCTTTGCTGCCGCGGCCGATGATGCTGTTTTTCACTTCCACGAAGTTGCCGATGTGCACTTCGTCGGCCAAATCGGCATTGGGGCGTAGGCGGGCGAAGGGGCCGATGCGGGCGCTGCTGCCAATGCGGCAGTTTTCAAGGTGCGAGAAGGGTTCGATAACCGTGTTGTCGCCGATTACCGCGTTTTTAATCACGCAGTTGGCGCCGATGGATACGTTGTTGCCGAATTGGTTGTCGCCTTCCAGTACCACGTTCACATCAATCACCACATCTTGGCCGTGCCGAAGGCTGCCGCGCAGGTCGAAGCGGGCCGGGTCGCGCAGGGTGAGGCCGGCTTGGAGCAGGTTGTGCGCCTGTTCACGCTGGAAGATGCGTTCGAGCTCGGCGAGCTGGACTTTGTTGTTTACGCCGGCAGCAAGGAAGGAGGAGGCTACCTGAACGGGATGCACGGCTACGCCGTCGGCGCAGGCAAGGGCGATAACGTCGGTGAGGTAGTATTCGCCTTGGGCATTGTTGCTGGAGAGGCTGCCTAGCCAGCGGGCAAGGTGTGCGTTGGGCAAAACGAAAATGCCGGTGTTGGTTTCGCGGATGGCTTTTTGCTCGGGCGTAGCGTCTTTTTCTTCCACAATGGCAGCCACTTGGCCGTTGGCCTCGCGGATGATGCGGCCCAGCCCGAAGGGGTTGGGCGGGATGTCGGTGAGCAGGCCGATTTCGCTGCCGGCGGCCTGTAGCAAATCTTCCAAGGTGGCACGGTTAATCAGCGGCACGTCGCCGTAGAGCACGAGGGTGTGGCCGGTGTTGCCGAGGTGCGGTAGGGCGGTTTGCACGGCGTGGCCGGTGCCGAGCTGTTCGGTTTGCTCCACCCAACGGATGCCTTCGCGCTGCACTTGCTCGCGCACCTGCTCTTTGCCGTGGCCGATGACTACGTTGATGCTTTGCGGGTTGAGGCTTTGCGCGGTGTTGATAACACGCTCGAGCATGGTTTGGCCGCCGATGCGTTGCAGCACTTTGGGCAGGGCGGAATACATGCGGGTGCCTTTGCCGGCGGCGAGGATGACGATATGGAGGGGCTGGTGCATGGGCGGGCTTTCTGGAAACGATTTCGTTGAAATGATGGTTTTCAGGTAGCCTGCTTGGGGCTACCTGAAAAAAAGAGGATTCAAACTGCCGAGATTAATGGCTGCTTGGCGCTTCGGGCACGCTGTCACCGCTCCAAGTGGTGCGCGGCACGCTGTGCTGGTGTTGTTCGCGGGTAACAGGCACGGGCACGGGGCGGTATTCGTTGTAGCGTTGGTCGCGGGCGAAAGTGCCGTCTTGGTATACCACGGGCGTGCCCGGGGCATAACGCTGGCGCAGGCCGGTTTTGCCTTGTTGGTCTTGGTAGGTTTCCCAAGTGCAGGCGGAAAGGGCGAGGAGGGCGAGCAGTAGAACGGCGGGGCGCATGGCTTTATCCTTTTTCTGTTGTGAGACGGGTGTTGCTTTTGCTGCCAATTATAACGCGAACAGCCGGGGGCTGGCTGTAAGGCTACCTGAAAAAGGGAAAATGGATTTTCATTCAGGTGAATCTTATGTTTTCAGGCGGCTTTTTATACTACAATTCGCGCGAATTTAAATTGGCATCAAGATAAAGGGAATAAGGATATGCATGAGAGGAAAGACAAGCGCTATGCGCCGCCGTTGAGCATAGCTGAAGAAACGGTGTACACGGTGGGCGGGCAATATTTGGCTGTGGCCAGCTCGTTATCGCCGAGGCGGGCATTTGTTTGGTTTGGGGCGGCTTGGGCTTTGTTTCGGCAGCGGGCCGGTTGGTGGTTTGGGCTGGTGTTGGCTTGGACGATACTGTCGTATATTTTGGCTGCTGCGATGCAGGCATTTATCCCTTCAGTTATTCCTTTTTTCCCTGCCGTGCGAGATTTTGCCGCCGTGTTTGCCATGGCGGGGGTGGCTTATGCGGCAGAACGGGTGGAGCAGCAAGCCCGTATTAATTGGCGTGCCAGTTTGGTGGTGTTGGTGCGGGGTGCAGGCGCATTGGTGCTACTGGGTTTACCGGCTACAGCAACGGCGGGCAGGAGTTGGTGGCTTATCTGCCGGGCAGCCGTTCGGTGAATTATTTTGTGGCACAAATCCCCGCGCAGGCAGATGCGGCGGCTGTGGAAACCGCTATGCTGGCTTTGGCAGCCAGCTACCACGAGCGGCAGTCGTGCCCGCCGTGCCGTGGCGAAGGATGTGCGGCGGAGTGATGATGTAATAAGCAAAAGGCTACCTGAAACGAACTTTGTGAGTTTTCAGGTAGCCTTTTGCTTTGTTGACCATGGATGTTAATCGCTGCTTTTGCTGTGCGGCTTGAGCCGGTAGGCACAGACGATGGTGAGAATACCGACGGCGAGAGCGAAGCTCATGCTCAGGTGGATGCCGTTGAGCATGGCTTGCTGCGGGCTGCTGCCGCTGGAGAGGCGCTCGCCGATGTTGGTGGTGCCCACAAAGAAGGCTGCGCCGATGGCGCCGGCGATGGGGTTGATGGTGGTGATGATGGCGGCGCCGTGCGGGTTGAGGTGTTTGGGCAGGGCGTTGAGGCCGTGGGTTTCGCCGGTGATGCAGGCGGATACGGACACGGCCATCAGGGCGAACATGGCGGAGAGGGCGGTGGTTTGGGTGTCGATTTTCAGGTAGCCCCACAATACGGCCAGGGCGGCGGTGAGCATAATGGTGGCGGGCAGCACCACGAAGCGGCCGCCTTTTTTATCCAGCAGTTTGCCAAACAGCGGGGCGGCCAAGGCCTGGGCAATGCTGGCTGGCATGAGGATGAGGCCGGTGGCGGTGCCGGAGAGCAGCAGCACTTGCTGGGTGTAGATGGGGATCATCAGTTCGAGGCCGAGGAAGAGGAAGCCGGCGCAGGCGAGGATGGCGAGGCAGAGGCTGAATTGTCGGTATTGCAGGGCACGCAGGTTTAGAAGCGGCGTGGCGATGTGGAACTGGCGGCGCACAAACCAGCCGATGAGCACCACCGAGCCGGCCAACAGCAGCACGAATTCGGCCAGGGGCAGGCTGGCGAAGTTGCTGCAGGCATATACCAAGCCGCCGAAGCCGCCGATGGAGAGCAGGGCGGAGGGGATGTCGATTTTGGGGCGGGTGATGGGGCTGAGGTTGACGCTGAGATATTTGCCCACGAGAAACATGGCCACGAGCATAAACGGCGCGGTGGCGGCGAAGAGTACGCGCCAGTGGGTGTGGTCGATGATGATGCCGGAGAGGGTGGGGCCGAGTGCGGGGGCGGCGGTAAACATCATGGTAATCACGCCCATAGTCGTGCCGCGCCGGTTGGGCGGGAAGATATTGAGGATGCCGTTAAACAGCAGCGGCACGAAGAAGGCGGCGGATACAGCCTGCACCATGCGCCCGACCAGCAGCACGCCGAAGTTGGGCGCCAGAGCACAAATCAACGAACCGGCGAGGAAGGTGGCTTGGGTGATGAGCACCATTTTGCGGGTTTCAAACCATTGGATAACGCCGGCGGTAATCGGCGTGAATGCGCCCATCACCAGGAGAAAGCCGGTGGTGAGCCATTGGGCAGTGGTTTTGTCGATGTGGAAATCGCGCATGATGGGCGTGAGCGCCACGTTGAGCAGGGTATCGTTCAAGTAGCCGAAGAAGGCGCCGATAAAGAGCGTGGCCACGATGGTTTTGGCGGGGAAGCCGGGGCGGTCGACGAAGTATTCGTGTTGGGTGTCGGCAGAATCGGTGTGTTGCATAGGGCGTTCTTCCTTGTTATTCGATTATGGCCAAGAGGCTACCTGAAAGCGTGAGCTTCGGCCGGACTACGCAGGCTACCTGAAATCCAGTATTGGAATGTAAGAGCCAGATTTTACCTGATTTCTCCAGCCAGAGCCTGCAGCTCGCGCATATCGCGGACGATATGGTCGGCACAGGGCTGCGGTTGAGCACGGCTGCCGAACCACACCGTGCGCATGCCCAAAGCTTTGGCCGCTTGCAGATTGGCCGGGCTGTCGTCCACCAGCACGCATTGCTGCGGCGGCACAGCCAGTGCGGCGCACACCAGATGGAAGGCTTGCGGCTGCGGCTTGTAGTGCAGGGCAAGGTCGTCCACGCCGAATAGGGCTTCAAAATGGCTGCCCAGCCGCATGGCTTCGATCAGGGCGCGCACATAAAATGCGGGGCCGTTGGAAAACACGGCTTTGCGGCCGGGTAGGGCGGCGAGCGCGGTATCGATGTGTGGCATCGGCTGCAAGGCGGCGATGAGTTCGGGCAGATGGTGGCTTTGGCGCAGGAATTCGGCGGGGCAAACCTGCGGATGGTTCTGCTGCAAACCGCCGAGCGTGGCGCCGTAGTGCCGCCAATAGTGTTCGCGCAAATCGGAGGCTTCGGGCAGGCTCAGGCTCAGTTTGAGTGCCATGAATTCGGTCATGCGGCGGTTGATGAGGCGGAAAATGCCCGCATCGGCGCGGTGCAGGGTATCGTCTAGGTCGAACAGCCAAACGGGCTGGGAGGGCGGCATGAGGCTACCTGAAAAATAAAGAACCGAATTATAGTGAATTAAATTTAAACCAGTACAGCGTTGGCTCGCCTTGCCGTAACGTGTGTACTGTCTGCGGCTCGCCGCCTTGTCCTGATTTTTGTTAATCCACTATATATAGCTGCTGCAAATGAGTATTCTACTGCTTTGCCCGCCTTGCAATGCCTGCCGCTGCGGCCTGCTGCCATGCCCAATTTGAATTGGAGGAACTCACACTCCCGCCATCGGGGCGGTTTGCTGCTATAATCTAGTAGATTTTCACAACCAATTATCATTCAGGAGATTGCTATGGCTCTGGTATCCATGCGCCAGCTTTTAGACCACGCCGCCGAACACGGCTACGGCCTGCCCGCTTTTAATGTGAACAACTTGGAGCAGATGCGCGCCATCATGGAAGCGGCCGACCAAGTGAACGCGCCCGTTATCGTGCAGGCTTCCGCCGGCGCGCGAAAATATGCCGGCGCCCCCTTCTTGCGCCACCTGATTTTGGCGGCAGTGGAAGAGTTTCCGCATATTCCCGTGGTGATGCACCAAGACCACGGCGCCTCGCCCGATGTGTGTCAGCGCTCTATCCAGCTTGGCTTCTCCTCCGTGATGATGGACGGTTCGCTCCTGGCCGACGGCAAAACCCCGTCTTCCTACGAATACAATGTGGACGTTACCCGCACTGTGGTGAACTTCTCCCATGCCTGCGGTGTGTCGGTTGAAGGCGAAATCGGCGTATTGGGCAATTTGGAAACCGGCGAAGCGGGCGAAGAAGACGGCGTGGGCGCAGTGGGCAAATTGAGCCACGACCAAATGCTCACCAGCGTGGAAGATGCCGTGCGCTTCGTAAACGACACCGGTGTGGATGCGCTGGCGATTGCCGTGGGCACCAGCCACGGCGCCTACAAATTCACCCGTCCGCCCACAGGCGACGTGCTGCGCATCGACCGAATCAAAGAAATCCACGCCGCCTTGCCGAACACGCATATCGTGATGCACGGCTCCAGCTCGGTACCGCAGGAATGGCTGAAAGTAATCAACGAACATGGCGGCGGCATCGGCGAAACCTACGGCGTGCCGGTGGAAGAAATCGTGGAAGGCATCAAACACGGCGTGCGCAAAGTGAACATCGACACCGACCTGCGCCTGGCCAGCACAGGGGCAATCCGCAAATTCTTAGCCGAAAACCCCGCCGAATTCGACCCGCGCAAATACCTGGCCAAAACCATCGAAGCCATGAAAGGCATCTGCCTGGCCCGCTATCAGGCCTTCGGCTGCGAAGGCATGGCCAGCAAGATCAAACCGATTTCGCTGGAAAAAATGGCTACCCGTTATGCCAAAGGCGAGCTGAACCAAGTGGTGGCGAAGTAATATGGCGGATGAAATTTAAATCGGGATAAGGCGGCGAGCCGCAGGCAGTGCGCGCGTACTGCCAGGCGAGCCAATGCGATATCGGTTTAAATGTAGCCTGCTATAGCTTGAGTTGAATGATGCAACAGGCTACCTGAAATGTGTTCAGGTAGCCTGTTTGGTTTGGAGCAAGAGGCTACCTGAAAAATCAGCAGAGCAGCCCAAAAGCAGTTTCAGGTAGCCTTTCCTTATTGCCCACCATGAATTTCCCCGCCTCATCCGCTATAATCCGCATAAATTAATCACATCAATTTCTATCTATGAACCCACCCGCTTCCGTGGGCATCGTTACCCCGCAAACGATTGCATTCGAACAGCCCTTTGCCCTGCAAAACGGCGACACGCTGCCGCGTTTTGATTTGATTACCGAAACCTACGGCACACTCAACGCCGATAAATCCAACGCTATCCTGATTTGCCACGCCCTTTCCGGCACTCACCACGTGGCCGGCCGACACCATCCGGACGACAAACACCCCGGCTGGTGGGACAACATGGTCGGCCCCAATAAACCGGTGGATACCAACCGCTTTTTCGTGGTCGGGCTCAACAACCTGGGCGGCTGCGCCGGCAGCAGCGGCCCGTTGAGCACCAACCCCGTCACCGGCAAGCCCTACGGCTCGGATTTTCCGGTGGTTACCGTAAAAGATTGGGTGCGCTCACAGGCCATGCTGGCCGATCATTTCGGCATCAAACAATGGGCGGCGGTGATGGGTGGCAGCCTCGGCGGCATGCAGGCCTTACAATGGACAATCGACTTCCCCGAACGCGTCCGCCACGCGCTAGTGATTGCTTCTGCGCCCAAATTGTCCACTCAAAACATCGCGTTTAACGACGTGGCTCGCCAAGCTATCCTCACCGACCCTGACTTCCATGAAGGCCACTATGCCAGCCGCCAAGCCGTGCCCCGGCGCGGCCTGAAGATTGCCCGCATGATGGGGCACATCACTTATCTGGCCGAAGACGGGCTGGGCAAAAAGTTCGGCCGTCAAATGAGGAGCGGCGAGCTGCAATACGGCTATGGAATTGAATTTGAAGTGGAAAGCTATCTGCGCTACCAAGGCGATAAATTTGCCGACCGCTTCGATGCCAACACCTATCTGCTCATGACCAAGGCGCTGGATTATTTTGATCCTGCTGCCGATTTCGGCCACAGCCTGCACACCGCGCTCTTGGGCGTGCAGGCCAAATTCTTTGTGGCCAGCTTCAGCAGCGACTGGCGTTTTGCGCCGGAACGTTCGCACGAATTGGTGAAAGCCCTGATTAGCGCGGAAAAAGACGTGCAATACATCGAAATCGAATCTTCCCACGGCCACGATGCCTTCCTGATGGAGGACGAACCATATTTAAAGGCTGTTCGCGCCTATATCGACAATATCCACAAGGAGTTGGCGCATGAATCTGCGTGACGACCTGCAACTGATTTACGACTGGATTCCCGCCGGCAGCCGTGTGCTGGATTTAGGCTGCGGCGACGGCGAGCTGCTGCACGCCCTAGTGCAACACAAAAACTGCAAGGGCTACGGCGTGGAAATCGACACCAATAGCGTGATAGCCGCCATCGCCCGCGGTGTAAACGTGATTCAAGCTGATTTGGAGCAGGGTTTGCAGGCTTTCGGCGACGGCAGCTTCGATGTGATTGTGCTCAGCCAAACCATCCAGGCCATGCAAAACGTGGAAACCATCCTGCGCGACCTCACCCGCGTGGCTAAAGAGGCGATTGTTACCTTCCCCAATTTCGGCTATTGGCGCAACCGTTTTCAGGTAGCCTTCGGCGGGCATATGCCGGTGAGCGAGCGTATGCCCTATGACTGGTACGATACGCCGAATATTCATTGGTGTACCCTCAGCGATTTCGACCGCCTGTGCGCGAAAAACCGCATCCGCGTACTGGAGCGCGCGGTGATGACCGGCGGCCGGCGTGTATCCTGTCTGCCAAACTTAATGGGCAGCCTGGCGTTTTATCGTGTGGGTTGAATGATGGATTTGTTCTTATAGTTCAGTCTGTTGTATTTATTGTTGGAGAAATTGTTTACAACATACCTAATTCGCCATTTGTTTGATTTAAATCAAAAGTATCTGCCCGCAGGCAATAGCATCGCCTGCGGGCAAAACGTATAATCAAATTAAAATTTTTATATATTTATAATCAAATTAGATTTTTTATACATTTTTTAATGTAAAGGGAGAGAAGGTAGTATGTTGCGCAATTTTTCAGACAAATTTTCCGGGAACGACGACAAAGGTGACTTTGAGTTGCACTGCCTGATGATGATTATTGAAGATCCGGCACGCCGCCAATGGGCAGCACGCTTGAAAATTACCAAAAAATACGATGTTAGCAACGCCCGCACCACATTATTGGAAAAATTTGAAAAAGGGTTTGAAAAAGAACATGATGCCCAGCTGTTCGTGTTGGACGAGCTGGATGAGTTTCCGATATTCCGTGTTAAGGTGTTGGAAGGTTTCCGACAGTAATTGGGCTGTTGGTTTATATAACAAGGCTACCTGAAAGCTGGATTAGGCTTTCAGGTAGCCTTTTGTGTGTGAGAGTTTTATATTTGCGCTAGCAGGCAATAGCAGGCTACCTGAAACACTGTAGTAGCTGAGTTTGCAACCATCAGTTGTGCCTGTTGAGGCTGCCTGAACATGATGCCGTCTTGGCAAAACTCTTGCAGCTCCGTATAATCCGCACTTCTTATGGCGGGTCTCCCCGCATGCAGGTTTGGGGCAAGGGGTCAGGTGCGGAAGCAAGCAGCCCACCCTGAATTCAGCAGTGCCGGGGCTCCGGCTCGCCACCTCATATAAAAACCGCTCCAGTATCATGCCGGAGCGGTTTTGCTATATGACTGAATAGCTGAGGCCTTTCAGCAAGAGCTTATTTGTAAAAACGCTCGATAGAGTGAATTTTAAATGCGCTCACTTGACATTTGTCGGCCACGAATTTTTTGAATTCGGCCTGGTTCAGATAGCGCACTTCCTCGCGCGGCAGCTGTAACACAACTTGACGGTTTTGGTTGCTGTTGATGGCATCAGCAATGGTTACAACATAGTTGGTGGTCTTTTTTGGCATAATTACTCTCTTTAAAGCTGTTATTTTTTAGTGCAAACAGATAAATCATTAATGTTATCTGATAGATTGCTTTTGTGAAAATGGTAAATTATCTATCCTGATTGCGCAAGGTTCAGGAGGGTAAAGATATGCAGGGCTATGTAAATACAGTCGTGTCGGTAAGCGGCCTTAGAGGGCTACCATTTCTTCATGGATAGTTCATCAGTCAGCTGTTGCAGAAGCTGCAAGCGGTCTGCACGGATATGGCCGGCTTCGACAGCAGTTTTGATGGCGCAGCCGGGCTCTTGTCGGTGGCTGCAGTTGTGGAACCGGCATTGGCCGATGAAGGCGCGCATATCGGGGAAGTAGTGGGGCAGGGAGGATACCTGAAGATGGTGCAGGCCGAACTCCTGCAGGCCGGGGGAGTCGATGATGCGGGCGGTTTCGTTTAGGTCGTAGAGCTGGGCGTGGGTGGTGGTGTGTTTGCCGGAATCGAGGGCGCTGGAGATTTCATTGGTGCGGGCAATGCTTTGGCCGAACAGGGCGTTAATCAGAGTAGATTTGCCCATGCCGCTTTGGCCCAACAGGATGCTGGTGTGCCCATTCAACACTGGCAGCAGGGCGTCGGCATCTTGCATGGCGCTAACAGGCAGCACAGGGTAGCCCAGGCCTTCGTAAAACGCCAGTTTGCTGCGCCATTGTTCCGTTTCCGGCAAATCGGTTTTATTCAACACAATTACTGCGCCGATATCGGTCGCTTCTGCCGCCAACAGGGCGCGTTGTAATAGCAGCTCGCTGGGCGTAGGTACGGCAGCCAGCACGATCAGCAGCTGGCTCACATTGGCGGCAATCAGCTTGGTTTTCCAGGCATCTTGCCGATAGAGCAGGCTGCGGCGCGGCAGGAAATCTTCAATCACTGCCTGCTCGGCATTCAGCGGCGTGATGTGTACTTGGTCGCCGCAGGCGAAGTCTACCCGCTTTTTGCGGGTGGTGGCTTCGAAGGTATGGCCATCGGCAGTGCGCACGATAAAGCGGCGGCCGTAGCTGGTGATGATTTGGGCAGTGTCGGTCATGGCAGTGTGCCGGATAGGAAAGCGTCATCATAGCAAGGATTGGCGTGCTGATGCCAATTTGCCTGCCGTACCGGGCAGAATGGCTATATAATCCGATTTTATTTATCCCGACCAACAGGGAATCGACCCACCATGACTACCACGCCGCTTCTCGATACCATCGAATATCCGCAGGATTTGCGCCGTTTGCGCGAAGATCAGCTGCCGCAGCTGGCCGCCGAACTGCGTACTTTTCTGCTCGACAGCATCAGCAAAACCGGTGGCCATTTCGCCAGTAATCTAGGTGCGGTGGAGCTGGCTGTGGCATTGCATTATGTGTATGACACGCCTAATGATCACTTGATTTGGGACGTAGGCCACCAAAGCTATCCGCACAAAGTGCTCACCGGCCGCCGCAACCGTATGCACACCATGCGCCAATACGGCGGCCTGGCCGGTTTCCCCAAACGTAGCGAATCGGAATATGACGATTTCGGCGTTGGCCACTCCTCCACTTCCATCGGTGCGGCATTAGGCATGGCGGTGGCCGATAAGCTTTCAGGTAGCCCCAATCGCAGCGTGGCCGTGATCGGTGATGGAGCTATGACGGCCGGCCAAGCGTTTGAAGCGCTGAATAATGCCGGCGACATGGATACCGATCTGCTGGTTATTCTTAACGACAACGAAATGTCGATTTCTCCCAACGTGGGCGCTTTTCCCAAATATCTTGCCGGCAGCCAGGGCAAAGACTGGCGCGATACGCTGCGCAGCATCAAGCATAAATCTGAAAAAGTGCTCGACAAACTGCCCGGCGCGTTGCACATCGCGCAGAAAGTGGAGCAGCGGCTGAAAAGCGTGCTCGACGGCTCGCGCATCCGTCCCGATTCCCTGTTTGACAACTTCGGCTTTACCTACACCGGCCCGGTGGACGGCCACGACGTGCGGCAGCTGGTGGCTGTGCTCAAAGAAATGAAACAGCGCAAAGGCCCGCAGCTTTTGCATGTGCTCACGCAAAAAGGGCAGGGCTACAAGCTGGCTGAGAACGATCCGGTTGGTTTTCACGCCGTGGGCAAATTTAATCCCGACCAAGGCCCGGTGAGCGGAGGCGCTGCTCCGTTGAGCTACACCCAGATCTTCGGCCAGTGGGTATGTGACCAAGCTGCCGCAGATGGCAAATTGGCCGCCATCACCCCCGCCATGCGTGAAGGCAGCGGATTGGTGGAATTTGAGCGACGCTTTCCCGAACGCTATTTCGATGTCGGTATTGCCGAGCAGCACGCCGTTACCTTTGCGGCCGGCCTAGCCTGTGGCGGCATCAAGCCCGTGGTGGCAATTTACTCCACCTTCCTGCAACGAGCTTACGACCAGCTGGTGCACGACGTGGCATTGCAAAACCTGCCGGTATTGTTCGCCATCGACCGCGCCGGTATCGTTGGTGCCGACGGCCCTACTCATGCCGGTGCCTACGATTTGAGCTTCCTGCGCTGCATCCCGAATATGGTGCTGGCTGCCCCCAGCAGCGGCGAAGAATGCCGCTTGTTGCTTTCCACTTGCTACGCGTTGGATTGCCCCACTGCCGTACGCTATCCGCGCGGCGCCAGCGGCAGCACGGCAATCGACAGCGGCTTGGATACCGTGCCGGTAGGCAAAGGTGTGGTGCGGCGGCAGGGCAGGGGAACTGCCGTGTTGGCTTTCGGCAGTATGGTGCAGCCTGCGTTGCAGGCAGCCGAACGGCTGGATTTAACTGTGGTCGATATGCGCTTTGTGAAACCGCTGGATGAAGAATTGATTGCCGATTTGGCCGCCACCCACCAGCGGCTGGTGTGTATTGAAGAAAACGCCGTACAAGGCGGAGCCGGCAGCGCGGTGTTGGAAGTGTTGGCCAAACAAGGTTGCCATTTGCCCGCGTTGCTATTGGGCATCGAAGACATCGTTACCGACCATGGAGATCCGGCCATTCTGCTAGACGACTTGGGATTGGGCGCCGAGAAACTGGCGGCACGGATCGAGACATTTGCACAATCAGTGAGCTGAGTGTAGCTATCGTAATATGAGATGATAGTGAAAAGGCTACCTGAAAGCTTTCAGGTAGCCTTTAATTGTCTTTAATAACAGGATTAAATTGTTTTTTGAAGTTGGATGGGGCGTTAGCCCGAAATTTTCCGCCGTGTGCCGCCCGTGTGTTTCTGCCTATATTTTGTGC